>NZ_QRHM01000003.1:147751-153805 GCF_003470325.1 Collinsella sp. AM24-1
TCGGAGGCCGAGGGGGTGTCCCAGCCCTGCCAGCCGATGCCACTTACATTTGCGCTAATTTGCACAGAGCCATCTTCAACGGGATTCAAGATGTTGACCTTAAGATCCTCCACTGATTTAGACTGCCCCGTTGTACCAGCTGTAGATCCGTCGCGCTTGCTGCTCATCCAGCCAATATTCGAGACATGCGCCTCATACTGAATATGCATCTTGCTGTCGTCTAGGTTCAAAAAAGAACCGTTGAAGCAATAGTTCATGTCACAGCGTCCGTTAACGCCCGGGACATTGCCGCTGCTTGAATACTGCCAGAAACTGTAGCTGCCAGCATAATCGCAACGCCAATTATATTGAGCTACCCAATGGTCATAACCGCTCAGAGACGGACTATCCAAGTAGTTGTTGAGCCAGTTAAGGTTCGCATAGATCCCCGACTTAAAGCCAACGGCCTCCATACGGTTACAAAAAGTCTGCGCAATCTGGGCGAGCTTATCTTTGCTGAAATTTGGATCCTGCAGGATATAGTTATCCTCAAGATCGTAATAAACGGGAAGCGACGGATGATGGCCACCGAGCCAAGCAAGAGTCCTGTCAGCCTCTTTATTGGCATCCTCTACAGAACGGGCGTAGGAGTAGTAATACACACCATAAGGAATACCGAGGCGCTCACATTCAGCAGCATTCCTCTCAAAAGAATCGTCAGGTTTTCCGTAAACAGGTCCAACCTTGAGAATGGCAAAATCAATCCCAGCGGCCTTAACCTTATTCCAGTCGACAGTCCCTTGATGATTGCTGACATCGATACCACGCGCAACGGCACCATTTGGCAAAGCATCGTCAGACAAAGACTGCGCATCGATGTCGTCGCTGCCCGCATTGATGAGGACACCGTTTTCATAACGCCAAGAGTTAGGCTCTAGGGAGTCGGATTCAGAGGAATCTGTCTCGATGGAAACATCGCCCGAAGCCTCACCATCAGAATCATCAGCGCCCGGCTCATCGGCACCAACCCCGGCCTGATCGTCGGAAATAAAGTCTGAATCCTCATCAGGACGAGCAGCATTTGCAGTGTCACCATACCATTCGGTTTGACCTTGGGAATCCGAAGCATCGTCCTGTGTTCCCTGGGAAATTTCATCTTGGAATACGCGCTCATCAGACGCTTGAGATGTCGATTGCAAGATAGCGCCAGATTCAGCTGACAGCGCATATGCACAGTAAGGCTGAGCGACTTGCGACCAAATCATTACTAGCGCGCAAGCCAAAACCGCGTACGCTTTTAGACGTTTCATGTATATCCCCCAAGATAACAGCTGAATACAGCAACACAATCAATTGTTATATTACCGCACTTCATAGAACACATTTTGAGCTTGGAAAAGCAATGCCCCCGACACAAAAAGAGGCGCTCCTATTACGGAGCGCCTCAATAGGCTCTATGCAAAAGGTCTTGCGGCACCGATCACACGACCGGGAGCGTTAACCGAACGTTCGGTAACTCCAATTCCCGGCCACGAATCGATAATTCGACCGTTACCGATATAGATTCCAATATGACCCTGGTAGTAGACCACATCTCCCCTCTGCATGGCAGAGGTGCTAACCGGCATAAATGTGTTGTTGCGATACCAGTTCATAGAGTTATACGTCTGCTCAGGCAGCCAACGATGGTTATAGGGGTTATACCAACCCATATCCATGCCAGTCGCATACAAACATTGCAGCACTAATCCCGAACAATCAACCGCATCCCCCGGCCAAGAAGACCAAGGCTCGATATAACGCGTTCCGATATATTCACGTGCACGCTGGATAAAGGCGTTGATGCAATCCTGTCGCGAAGCGTTATAAGGAATTCGAGAAGGCGTGACATACGTGAAGTAACCGGTGCAATACGAAGGAAGCTGTACGCTATTGCAACTAACCTTTGGATAAGAGCGGGGGGTCTGATATCCCATATATCGATAGGTCTCAAAATACGAATCAGACGTAGAGCCTGGTGCGGAAGCGCCCTTAGGGACAATCTTTACCTGTAAGGCCTGAACAGGAATGCCAAGCTTCGTGGTGCCCGCCGATGATCCATTTTTGGTCCAGCCAAGCCAACCATAATTTGACACATGGACGCGATACCAGACATCAAAGTAATCAGAAACATCGCCAGTCAAGTTAATCTTCACAGCCTGGATTTGCTGTCCTTGGCCAACAGTTCCCGATGTAGCCCCATCTGAAACAGCGGACTGCCAACCGATATTGGATACATGGGCAGAATACGAAATGCCGCCACTCATGGAGCTATCGGAAAGCGACAGTTGCATGGCCTCCATGGCACGGTTCTGTCCAACCGTTCCAGCAACACTGCCATTGCCAACAGGCGCTTGCCAGCCAAGACCGGAGCAATTTGCCTTAGCAGATAGCCCGGGAAGTTGAATCAACGCATCATGGTCTTGAACGGGAGCGTCGGACGAACCCTTGGTAACCAACTTAATTTGAATTGCTTCGGCCTGCTTAGACAGTCCAACGGTGCCAGCCGCAGCTTCATTTTTAGCCCAACCAAGCCAACCATAGTCTGCAGCATGAATACGGTAGTAAATATCGTATTTTGAAGCGTCGTTCCCGGTCAGCCTTAATTTAACCGCCTGAATTGCGAGGCCCTTGCCAACAGTGCCAGCATAGAAAGCACCCGAGACGTATGGCTGCCAGCCGATATTCGCAACATGTGCCGACACTTCAACTGAGGCATCGATGCCTTGCGTCGCAACATACAGCGCTTGCAGGGAACGAGACATACCCGTCTGACCCGCGGTTTCACCGTTACCAACGGGAGCCAGCCAGCCCGCAGAAGCAACGTGCGCCTGAGATACAAGACCGATTCCAGGCGTTTCGATAAATGCATTGGCAGAGGAGCCAGGCGAAGACTGACCTTTATTTACAAGTGCAACATCGATGCCGCACAAACCGGAAGAACCACCAGAAACGCCACATGCCTGACCATTTGATGCCCAGCCAGTCCAGCCATTACCGGAATCGCATACTCGATACCAGATGTCATAATTGGCAGCGAGTTGACCGCTCAACGACATTTTTATCGCTTTTATGGGGGCGCCGGATACAGCCTTGGCAGCGCCACCATCCGATGAAGAAGCGCCCCAGCCTGAATATGCATCCATAACAGCATAGGAAATCGATCCATCATCAGTTTGGCCAGCAACGCTTAAGGCAATAGAGCTGATCAGCTTAGCGCCCTTGTCTCCAATCGTGGCCTTTTTACCAGAAGAGGATCCAAGACTCTCCCCAGAAACGGCCGATCCGGAAACCGTAACAGCATCTTGATCGCCAATGAAGACCTTGGCCGAAGAGCCGGGCGCCGCTCCGCCTTTCTCCACGAGAACCACTTTGACCGCTTCAATAGCCCTGCCCTTACCGGCAGAACCAGCGGCAGCACCATTACAGGCCCAATCGAGCCAGCCTATGCCTGACACATGAGCGCAATACCAAATGTCATATTTATCTGCCGCCTCGCCGGTCAAGCGAATCTGGACGGCCTCGAGGCGCTGAGACTTTCCAGTCGTACCGCAGTGCCCCTTAGACCACTGCTGCCAGCCAACATTCGAGACATGACCACGAAGCTCAATAGAACCCGAGTGGCCATACCAGCCAAGCTGGGCTTCAAGAGCCTCCATGGGAAGGCCCCTACCAGTTGTCCCAGCAACAGATCCGCCATCTACGGGAGACATCCAGCCAATATTCGATGTATGCGAGCGAACGGAAATCGAAGCGGGATCATCGCTACGGTTCTTAAAAGGACAGGTAGCGTCGCCCGGGGCGGGGTCGCCCTTGGGCAGGACCGCGACCTGGACGGCCTGGACGGCGCGGCCGTAGCCCGCCGAGCCGGCGTCGGCGCCGTCGCACGCCCAGCCGAGCCATCCGAACTCGGCGGAGTGGACGCGGTACCAGACGGTGTAGCGGGCCGACAGGTCCGCGGACAGCCTGACCCTCAGGGCCTCGACGGCGCGGGCCTGGCCGGTGGTGCCGGCGGTGCCGCCGTTGCCGACGGCGGCCTGCCAGCCGACGTTGGAGACGTGGGCCTCGACGGACAAGGCGTTTGCAACCTGCTCTTGAGAGGTTGCTCCATCCACTTCGAGTGAGATTCTGAGCGCCTCGAGATTAAGGCCCCTACCCGTCGTTCCGGCAACCTTACCCGAACCAACCGGATCCATCCAGCCGATATTCTGAACATGGGCAGAAACACTTACGTTTTTGACGGTCAGCTGATTGCTTACGGCAGAATCGTCAGCAACGACCTCGCTTCTATCTTCGGATGAACCCTGTTGCGTGTCTTGGGACTCGTTAACAACAGGGGACGCATTCGACTCTTGTCCTTCAGAGTCTGAACCATCATCAATAGCGTTCGAGTCTTCAGAATTCAAATCAGAATTCAAATTAGTTGAGTCAGTAGATCCGTTAACTGAATAATCAGCATATGCAGCAGTCACGGCCCATGATTGACTCATGAGCAACACAGCAGCCATGAGAATAGAAACGGACACATCAAAGAGACGTCTCACGATTCCACCTTCCTTCATCAATAAACGAACCTACTTAAGGACAACCGCCTGTGCCCCTCGTTGCGAGTATAACGAAGCAATGCGCTGGGCGGAGTTAGAGACATAGCCAGCGAGTGAATCAGCAATGTAAACGGTACCCAGGGAACGATTAAAGCCCCTAAGAACGACGGTATGGGAATTGGTGTAGGTTCGATAGACCCTTCCGCCATATGCCTGGGTCGCATAGCAGCTTCCCAAGTTTTGCATACCAATCGTTGACCAGATAATAACGGGATGTCCGGCTTCCAAATAGGAATAAAGATCATAGAAACCAGTGCCTGTGACGTCATACGCCCGCAAACTGCTTCCACGACTAATCAAAAAAGAATTAGCTGTGTTGGTCAGTCCAGGAGCGGATATGCAGTTTCCATTCGAAGCACTATGCGGATTACCCCAAAACGCCGTCACAAAATCCCAGCTGCTCTTAGGCATATACGCATCTGCAATGACGGTTTTACCCAGTCCAAATCCGTAATAGTTGAGCGCATTGGTCAATGCAACGGACTCACAACCAGTCGGAAGCTCAGGATTCTGAATTGTGCAAGGAACGTTGAGGACAACCGAATTCGGATGCAAGGGGCGATCCCTGTACGCGCCCTCCGTGGGGCCCGGCGCCGCATAGCCCTTCGCGAGGATGCGGACCTGGAGCGCCTCGACGCGGTAGCCGATGCCGGTCGTGCCGGCGCGGGCGCCGTCGCTGGCCCAGCCGAGCCAGCCGTAGTCCTGCACGTAGGCGCGGTACCACACGTCGTAGTACTCGGAGAGGCCGCCGGTCAGGCGCATCTTGACGCACTCGACCGCCCTGCCCTGGCCGGTGGTGCCGGCAACGGCGCCGCCCGAGACCTCGCCCTGCCAGCCGACGCCGGAGACGTGGGCGCTGTAGGACAGGCCGCCGGAGACCGGCGAGGAGACCTCGGCCGCGATCGCCTCGACCGCGCGGGACTGCCCGGTGGTGCCGGCGGTGCCGCCGTTGCCGACGGCGGCCTGCCAGCCGACGCCCGAGACGCGGGCCCTGAGGCTGAGCGAGGGGACGGAGAGCTCGGCGGGGGCGCCCGACGAGGGGGCGTCGCCGCCCTTCTCGACGAGGACGACCTGGAGGGCCTCGGCCTGGACGCCGAGGCCCTCGGTGCCCGCGGCCTCACCGTCCTTGGCCCAGCCGAGCCAGCCGTAGCCCGCCGCGTGGACGCGGTACCAGACGTCGTAGGAATCGGAGACGGGGCCGGAGAGGGACACCCTAACGGCCTGGACGGCGCGGCCCTGCCCCACCGTGCCGGCGTAGGAGGGGGCGGAGGCGGCGTCCTGCCAGCCGACGCCGGCCACGTGGGCCGCGACGGAGACGGAGCTCCCCTCGCCCGCCCCCTCGAGGGAGGCGCGCACCGCCTGGAGCGCGAGGCCCCTGCCGGTCGTGCCGATGAGCTGTGTCAAGATTTCGGACAGAATTCGCCGTCCCTTT
>NZ_QRHM01000030.1:0-24100 GCF_003470325.1 Collinsella sp. AM24-1
GGATACGCCTAGGCGCGGTCCAAGAAATCGTCCGCACCCCCAAGCGATGTCTTTTTCACCTGAGTTTGGTTGTTCGTCGCCAGTATCACTCTGTTTCTGGTCTCATCGCTTCCGGGCACAAGGATTTTTACCATCACATTTCTGGAATCTTCGGCGTCTTCCGTACGAGACTCCATAAATTTGTATATTTCATATGACGTTTGAAGTCCATTAACGATGCGAGGCTCTTCCATTTTCACTTCTGCTCCTGCTATTTGATAGGCTTCAGAAGCCAGTATCGTTACTCCGTTGTTGAGCCACCAGAAATCGTCTTCGCTAGGATGCTCCAACGTTTCCCTGATTCCTTTGTTGACTGAAACATTTCCCTCGTAATCTCTGACGTTCGCCTCGAAAAGATAGCTACGGAGCTGCCCCTGGTCGTCAGTGAGGAAGCGGTAGTAATCCGACAAAGACACCAGGCCAAAGACGTCCGTTCTCTGAGGAACCGACGCATAGGACCCCGAAAAACGCATAACAAGCCCGCTCTCTGCGGGAGGCGACCAGATGCGCATCAATTCGTCTGCTCCAACTAAAACGCACGAAGAGCTAAATCGGCTTACGCCGACGATTTCGTCAATGGCGGCCGGAAGCTGCTCTTTCTGAATCTTAACGCCGTCCGATGGTGAATCCGCATTCGCGATGTACACGAACTTCATTCGGATTTCGTTTCCGGCCATCGCTGCTGCTTGAATCGCTTCTCTTATTCTTCTAAAAGTATCGATAACACGTTCGGAATATTTATCATTGAATTCATTTAAATTTATACCGAATGTTAGAAGGTCATTACAGGTGTCCTTCCACTTCAAGAACACGTCTTCTTTGAATGATTTTGAAACCTTGGTCTGAAGAATAACTATTTCAACCCTTGATCCACGATTGATGTAGTCTTTAATCTGGACGTCCTCACTCAAGAAATTATTGTTGGCAAAGATGTAGATCGCATCGCAGCCCCCGTCTCGCGACCCTCCAATGAGCCCTTCCGCTATCTCATCGTCGTCAAGGTCGTATGGAGCCATGTATCGAGAAGAGGCCAACAGTTCAAAGTAGTCCCCTTTAGAACTATACTCAGCCTGCTTAGAGAATTCGTCCGAAATGAATCCGTCTATCAGAATCTGGCTGTTAGTTGGCATTCTTCCTCCATCCAAAGATGAATAAACTAATGAAATGATATGACTTTTATGATTTTAGTGTAAACACCAAAACAGCCGCGTCTTAACACCCTGATAAGCTTTGGGCAAAATTATCGCAACGCCTTATTCAACAGGAGGTTGCGATGACGCGGGCAAACATAGAACACAGGAACATGTGGGCAGATCACATCGAACGCTGCCTCTCGTCCAGTATGTGTGTGGGACTGGTGTAGGCTCAACCACGTAAGCAGGCCCTGCCTTTACAGGTGGCTGGCCAAGTTCAGGGATGAGGGGCCCGGGCGCTTCCCATGCAGGAATGCCGCCACGATGGATTGGCTCGAGATCGCCAGTTACGGCCTGGCGGATGCAAAGGGCATCGTGCCAGTGGTGAGCAGCGCTTCGGATAGCGCGGTAGCCTCGGCTGCCAAGTGCGGCGATGTCGTTGTGAACTCGTTCACCACCCCCGACCGTGTGCTCATGTCACGACATTCCACCGACATGCGTGCCAGCATTCAGCGCCTTGCTGTCTGTGGTAGCGGAAAACTGAACACTTCGGCTTGACCATTTAGGGCACAAAGGCAGGCACGCCAACCATCACAATCGACTACCTTGGTTGCTGCCTAGAAATATCAACCAGGGAGGTCGGAAAGGTGTGATCAGCATGTCCACGGTTCATTCTATACGGCAGATGAGGAAGCGGGTCGACTCGATATCCGAGAATGCCTGAAAAACGGGCGTGTCGCGTAACACGGTGTACACCAAGCTGAAGAGCCCGACCTCACGCCACC
The DNA here is from genome assembly GCF_003470325.1 of Collinsella sp. AM24-1. Taxonomy (NCBI): domain Bacteria; kingdom Bacillati; phylum Actinomycetota; class Coriobacteriia; order Coriobacteriales; family Coriobacteriaceae; genus Collinsella; species Collinsella sp. AM24-1. The sequence goes on from NZ_QRHM01000030.1 coordinate 1,958, forward strand.
CATCCTGGTGCGCAGGCGGGGCGACAGGTTGCTCAACGCCTACCGGGGTGTGTTTTGCGCACGGCTAGACGAGGGCTCGAGGTAGTGGCGTAAGCATCGCCACACCGCGCGCAGGATATGGCTCGCCTCTGCCCTCGAGGTGGACCGCATGAGCGCGAGCCAAGTGTCGAGGATCTGCGAGTTGTCCGACGCGATCGTTGAGGACATGCAGACCAGGGGCCTCTCTGATACGGCCTTTCCCTACGTCTGGCACGATGCGATCCGCATTAAATGCAGAGATCCGGGCCACGCCTCCTCGTGCGCGATCGTCACCGCCATCGGCGCCTGCTTAGATGGCGGTGACGATCGCTCGGGCTCGATGCCGTTGACACGGAGTCCTATGCCGGATGGTTGACGTTTCTGCGCTCGTTGCGCGAGCGGGGTGTTGAAGGAGTCGTCTGCGTAACCTCCATATCACTCCTTCTCGCACACAGCGCAGATTACCAGGGTGCGCTCATCAACCCAGCTGGAGAGCACCTTGCGGCTCGGGTATCCCATGGCCCCTATCGTGCGCGCCAGACTTTTCCCGTGCCCCGAGTAGTGATCGACCGCATTCCGCTTCTCCTCATCGGAATACCTCGGCCTGCGATGCTCCCCTTCCAGGAACTCATCGCCGCCGAGCTGGTATTCCTTCCGCCGGTTGTGGGGTGTGACACGGCTGGGTTAGCCGAGCTCTGCTATGGTGTCGGCCGTGCTGCATCCGAAACCGGCGAACGTCTCGATGGCTTTCGCCTTTTGTTCTGCGCTGTAAATCCGTATGATCCTGCCGGTCCTCTTTTGGTCCAGGATTTCCTCCGCAGTTCCAAGGGGCTAGATGGATAAATCAGGCAGGGCCATTACAGCGCTACGTGTTGAAAACTAGGCCAGCAAAGAGAACTTTGTGAAACGTTTTGTGAAGCGCGGCAGGACGAAGCTACCCCTCGGCAGAGGCGTCTCAACCGCTGGCGGGAACGTCGACACAGCTTTCAAGGTAGCTCTTCATGATGTCTTCCAATGTGGGCACGCGCCCTTCGGCCAATATGCCCAAGGCATCCAGCACATCGAATACGGCGGTTGCGTCATCGGCCCCGAGAAGGTCTTTGTTGCACTGGTTCAACCTCGCATCGAGCACAGTATGCCCGCGCCGCGCGGCCACCCTTGCAAGGGCATCGCCATCGGCAATCAGTGGGTGCCTTTGGATTTCGAAAACCAGCCCATACTCTTCGCCGGGCTTTCTGGAATCGAGATCAAACGCGAGTCCGATCTCTTGGACAACGAGCCATGTTTCGGCATATAGCTTCCCCGCCTCATCCAAGAATAGCCTCGTCATAGCGGGCACGAAATCCCCATACCCAAGAAATTTCCCGCAAAGAAGCGTTTTCGACAGGGAAGAGACCTTCGGATAGCGAGACAGCCACGCCCTGCCCTCTCGAGTTTTAAGCAAGGGGCAAACCTCTTCGGGATTTCCAAGCATTTCCGTAAGTATGTAGAACCTGGCACAGAAGGCGGCGGTCCTGTTAATCCGAATGCCGGGCGCGTAATGGCCCATCGGAGTCTCGAAGCCGGCGGCCCTTTCATATGCGACCCTGCACTCCGCACGCATACCAAGCAAGGCGTAGCACAGGCTCATCTCGAAATAGGGATATCCGAGGGATGGTTGCTTATTGAGCGCGGCGAGGCGCTCTTCGGCAATCGAGAGCTGCAATTTCGCCACCTCGGGTTTGTCGTACAGTGTCAGCCGGGCAAGCTGCCATCGACACTCGAGCGCCGCCATAACCTGCAGGCTTCTCTCAAGGAGGCCTATAGCCTCATCAGTGTACGACACGGCGCGCTCAACGCTCTCTCCAACCATTAAGGCTAGGGCAGCGCGTTCTCGCAGCACTTGGGAGCGCCGCAGAATCGCCTCGGGAGGAAGGCCATCCTCCATCACATCCAAGTCATGCTCCGCGTCCCCATCCTTGAAATACCGCATTACGCTCTCAGCCAAAGTATTTGGGAAGCGGTCATTCACCGCCAAGCCCGAAAGCATCGCACTCAGGTTCTTATGGGCATAGTAGCGTGCATCGGGGTCGCTTACGCACAAAAACCGATCGCATCGAGCGAAGAAATTGAGCACGGGTGCGGGATCGAGCCCGTCGGACCACGCGATTCTGCCCAGGCTCGCCATAGCGACGACGCGCTGTTGCTCGGAAAGGGAGGCATTGCTAAGGGTGTTTTTGACCTCGACCAAATACAGCTTGTTCCTGTCCTCGATACTTGTCCCTATCTGCCTCATGAAAAGAAGCCGCAGATTGAAGAGCTGCCCAAAATCGTTGGGGCCAATCGGAGCAAGCGCCTTTTCGCATTCCTCAATCAACCCCCACCCTTCTTTAACGCCGCCATCAGGCAAGCCGATTTTCGTTTTATTCAATGCTGCGTTCTCAAACAGCAGCAAGAGGAACGACTTATTCCGAACGCCCAGACGCTTAGCTTCGCGATACGTCTTCTTGAACTCGTCGTCGGCGACTTTGAACTGACCGTTCACGACATAGCTAATCGCGCGGTTGTGCCAAAGCTGGACCGTGATGAAAGGGTCTGTCTTGTCGGTTTTCTCGGCCAAGGCGCTTTCGAGCTCCGCTTGCGACCCAGCACGATCGCAAGCGGCGTCCGCGATAATATGGAGGGCGAAATGCCTGAAAGCCGGCTCTAAGTTTTCGTTCTCAAGCATTCTTTTCGCAACGCCGTTGTTTCCCAAGTAGATGTTGCAGAAAATCCTATCCTTGTCGAGGCAGGTGAGCTGCATTCTGGACAGTCGATCACGGTCAACCGCGTTCATCAGCCTGAAGGCAGCTACATAGTCGCATTCGGGAAGAGAGGGATCCGCCTTGTCCACTATGTCATCGAGCTGCTGCGCACACCAAAAATAGTTGACGAGAAGAGCGAACAGACTCAACGCGAGAAAGGGCGATGCCACACCCGCCAACCATAAAAGGCTAAGCTTTACCGATGCAAACAATGCATCGGACGCCAGTGCTGCAACATAGATACCGGCCTTGTAAAACCGCGCCAAAGCCTGCTTACGCAACCACAGCAAAAACAGCCCGACGACAATCGAAAACGCCAGGATAGAATGGGCCGGGTCAGGCCCCGTGACGATATCAATCGCAGCAAGGATATCTTGGAACGCCATAATCCTCCGCTAGACTCGAGTCCAATACTCGTTTGCTATTGTAGCTTGCATTCTGCATTGATCTTCCTTCATGTAGTTTCAAATCGAACACATGTTTTGTTTTTAGGAACAGAGTTACATCAAAGGAGGCCGTATCAGCCAACGCTGATACGGCCTCCCTCTAGATTCGATTTTTGTATATCACCAGATCCTGGGAGTACACCTCTCCCCTAGTCCCTCTTAAACAGATCCCTCGTGTACACCTTGTCCGCAACGTCCGCGAGCTCGTCGCTCCAGCGGTTGGCCACGATCACGTCGCAGCCGGCCTTGAAGGCCTCCAGGTCGTGGGTCACCTCGGAGCCGAAGAACTCCGGCGCGTCCAGCGTGGGCTCGTAGACCACCACGGGCACGCCCTTGGCCTTCACGCGCTTCATGACGCCCTGGATGGAGCTCGCGCGGAAGTTGTCGGAGTTGGACTTCATCGTCAGGCGGTACACGCCCACGACCGGCCTCTCCTTGCCGGCGTACACGCGGTCCCAGACCATCTGCAGCACCTCGTCCGCCACGAAGTCCTTGCGGGTGCGGTTGGCGTCCACGATGGCCTCGATCAGGTTCTGGGGCACGTCCTTGTAGTTCGCCAGCAGCTGCTTGGTGTCCTTGGGCAGGCAGTAGCCGCCGTAGCCGAAGCTGGGGTTGTTGTAGTGGCTGCCGATGCGCGGCTCCAGGCACACGCCGTCGATGACGTCGCGGGTGTTGAGGCCGCGGACCTCGCAGTAGGTGTCGAGCTCGTTGAAGTAGGCGACGCGCAGCGCCAGGTAGGTGTTGGCGAAGAGCTTCACCGCCTCGGCCTCGGTGGTGCCCAGGACGAGCTCGGGGATGCCCACGGTGCCGTCGGCGTTCACGCGCTCGAGCTCGGCGGGGTCGGCGCCCTGCGCGAGCAGACGCGCGAAGCGCTCGGCGGCCGCCACGGCCTCGGGGTCGTCCTTGGGCGCGCCCACCACGATGCGGCTGGGGTGCAGGTTGTCGTAGAGCGCCTTGCTCTCGCGCAGGAACTCGGGGCTGAAGAAGATCTTGCTGTCGCCCAGCCTCTCGCGCAGGCCCGCGGTGTAGCCGACGGGGATCGTCGACTTGATAACGATCCAGGCGTCCGGATTCACCGAGCGCACCGCTGCGATGGCGGCCTCGACGGAGCTCGTGTCGAAGAAATTCCTGTCCGAGTCGTAGTTGGTGGGCGTTGCGATGACGGCGTAGTCGGCGCCCGTATACGCCTCTGCCACGTCTACGGTTGCGTGCAGGTCGAGCTCGCGCTCCCCCGCCTCGGCCTCCGCCAGGAAGCGCTCGATCTCGTCGTCCTGGATGGGCGACAGGTAGTTGTTGATCTTCTCGACCTTCTCGGACACGATGTCCAGCGCGTGAACTTCGTTGTGCTGCGAGAGCAGGACGGCTAGAGACAGGCCGACGTAGCCGGTACCGGCGACAGCGATCTTCATGTCATTCTCCAATTGTCAAAGAACAATAATTCGCATGAAAAATGGCCCCTGTTACAGGGCCATGATTTCCTAAATGTTGTAGTAGCGCTTATACCACTTGGCGAAGGCCCTCAGGCCGTCCTCGAGCGGCGTCGCGGGCTTGTAGCCCAGATCGCGCTGGAGCGCCGTGGTGTCCGCATAGGTGACGGGCACGTCGCCGGGCTGCATGGGCACGAGCTGCTTGTGGGCCTCGAAGTCGTAGCCGGCCGGGAGTACGCCCTCCTCCACCAGCACGCGCTGCAGCGTGTCGACGAAGTCGAGAAGGTTCTCGGGGTGCGAGTTGCCGATGTTGTAGACGCGGTGCGCGGCGAGCGGCAGCCCGTCCTCTCCCATCTTCACCTCGGGGGCGGCGTCCATGACGCGTCTGACGCCCTCGACGATGTCATCGACGTAGGTGAAGTCGCGGCGGCAGTCGCCCATGTTGAAGATTTTGATGGTGTCCCCGCGGCGCAGCTTCTCGGTGAAGCCGAAGTAGGCCATGTCGGGCCTGCCCATGGGGCCGTAAACAGTGAAGAAGCGCAGCCCGGTCGCGGGGATGGAGTAGAGCTTGGAGTAGGCGGCGGCCATGAGCTCGTTGGACTTCTTGGTGGCCGCGTAGAGCGACACCGGCGAGTCGACGCGGTCCTTCTCGGAGAACGGCACCTTCTTGTTGCCGCCGTAGACCGAGCTGGAGCTGGCGTAGACGAGGTGCTTGACCGGGTGGTGACGGCAGGACTCGAGCACGTTGAAGAAGCCGACGAGGTTACTCTCGAGGTAGGCGCGCGGGTTCTCGATGGAGTAGCGCACGCCTGCCTGGGCGGCGAGGTTCACCACGACGTCGAAGCCGTTCTCGGCGAACAGGCGCTCGATGAGGGCGGCGTCGCACAGGTCGCCGCGCACGAAGGTGAAGCGGCCGTCGGTGTCGGCCTCGGCCAGCATGCGCAGGCGCGCGTCCTTGATGCCGGGGTCGTAATAGCTATTGAGGTTGTCGAGGCCGACAATCACTTCATCGGTCTCCTCGAGCAGCTTCTTGACGAGGAACGCGCCGATGAAGCCAGCCGCTCCGGTGACGAGTATTTTTCTGTTCGCCATAAGTGAAACTCCTAAAACCTGAAAATCCTAAAAGGGAATCTTTCGGTTGATATATCCTTCAGTTGCATTTTCGCGAGGTATCATGCGACACGGATTACCCAAGACAATGGAATGACTAGGGACGTCACAGTTTACAAACGCCCTAGGGGCAATAAGAACATCGTCACCGACCGTAATACTTCAGACGACGGCGGCGTTAACGCCAACCCACACACAGTCTCCCAAAATTGGCGCTTCTTTTCTCTTACCGCGGTTCTCTCGACCGATCGTCGCGCCCTTATGCAAGTTGCAGTTCGCGCCGAAAATCGCAGCCTCATTCACCGTGATGTTAAAGGCGTGCCCGAGGTAGAGCCCCGGTCCGATTTGAGCGGCACGAGCTATCTCCAGGCCGCATCTCTCCTGCAGACGGTGAAGCAGCAGACGCCAAATGGGGTTGCGCGAGCCATGCGCCTTACGGAAGACGAAGAGGAATCTGGGCAAATGATCGGACAGAGGCGAAGCATCTGCTCAAGAACGGCGACAATCGAGGCACCCCCCCGAGAAAAACTTTATTGTCAAGACAATCGCTTCCTTTCAATTTGCTCGGTCAAAATGCGATTACTGCCGGCGCATTATCGCTTCTCAGGCAAGTGCGGGTAAACCCGCTCGCAGAAGTCCCGCTTCTCCTGCCAACCCATGTGCTTCGTGTTGACAAACTCACTCGAGTGTTTCTCACGGTATTGCTCTATCGTCCCGATTGGCCGCGCCGGGACACCGGCGACGACTGTGTTGTCGGGAACGTCATGCGTTACGACGGCGCGGGCGCCCACGATGCAGTTTCTGCCGATAGCCACGCCCGGCATGATCATGGCGTCCATCCCGATGTGCGAGTTGTCGCCGATCGAGACGCGGCCGAACCTATCGATATCGACCAGCTCTGGATACATATGCCTCAACGTCCAGGCGCCGCCGTCATGGGTCGTGATCTTAACGCCGCTCGTGATCCTGACGTTGTCGCCGATTGTCACCAGGTACGGCTCGGAGCCGAAGTCAAATCCGTTAAGAATCTCACACCCCTCCCCGATCGTGAGTCCGCGTCTTTTCAGGCGCTCTAGCTTCATCCCGGAAGGCATGAGGCGCCAAATGATGCTATCGAGTATTGACATCAATACCTCCAGATCTGCGCAATTTCGTTTCGCTTGTGCATCAAGCGAAACAACTCCTGTGAATGCATTTCCTAATGGCCCGTTTGACGGATTTTGGAACGAGCGAGCGGGCGAATAGCTCGGCTTCCCTCAACCGCAGCCCCTCCACGACCCCGTTACGGAACAGCGTCCGCCCCATAGCGGCACGGGCGGCGCGGTCGAATCCCGATCCAGAGGCATACGTGCTGAGGAATGCAGGCCTACCGGCATGGCGCACAGACGGCTCTTTCAGCTGTCTCTCATAGAGGAACGCCTCGTCAGGGTTCCGCCTCTCGGTCTCGATTCCGAATTTGGCCAAGCCCTCAAGCAACAAGTCGCCTTTGAGGGTGGACACGATGGCGCACGACACCTTTTCCGCCTTGCCTGACTTTTGACCGTGTCGTCCATAACCGCTGAAGTCGCCAATCGTCAGGTCGCCGGCCCTCTCCCCACGGGCATACCTGCACGAGTAGCAGTTCTCTCGGTACGTGAGGGCCGAATGGTAGCCGACCTGATAGGCGTCGTTGCTTTTCGGCCCCTTTTTGTAAAAAAGGCCTTGAGTATCGCTTAAAGTTAAGCGAAACTTTGCAGTTTCGAAAGCTGGGTCGCGGAAGCTTAGCGCCGATGCAGTCCGTCCGCACCTCCCTTCTATCCCTCTAACATGCTCTTCGAGATAGGTCGAAGGACATACACCATGGCAGATTATGTCAACAGTCGTTAGACCGTCCTCCAACCTCTTGCCGACGAAGGTCCTCAGCGCGGCAACCTGGCAGGGAAGCCCGATGAAGAGCACGCCCTCCCCGTTTCTGATCTGCTTTTTCACGTTCTCGTAGACACCCGACATGTCGGACTCGGCGTACTTGGAGTTCTTGCACCTCTGAATATCGGATTCGCCGGACAGTTCGATGAAGCGAAATGCGTAGAGATCGTCCACGGGTACGCCGTAGCAGTGGACGCCCCTTGAAAGCGCCCACCGGTAGCATGCTGAAGCGATTCCTCCCGACGCGGACGTACGGCGGTCGCCGGCGTCGGTTTGCCACGCGGCAAACACCTCATCCGACTTTGCATGGAGGACGCCATCTGCCAAGAGATGGCAGGACTTTTCACAGGCACCGCATCCGATGCACACGTCCCCGTCGATCGTGGGAGTCCGAACTCCCACGGAATCCGATCCCAGCGTGATGCAGCCCTTTGGGCATGCTGCGGCACATGCTCCGCAGCCGGTGCAACTGTCTTTATCGGCTAGCTTCGGCGGCGTCATAGAGTCACCATGTCTTCCAGGATGGCGATTGATTCTTCTCTGAAACTGGAGATTCTCTCCTGTACATGGGGCCAATCGATTGGGGGTAGCTCCGCGCCGTTGGTTTCGTCACCGCAGCGATCGAGAACACCGAGTCGCTTAGCGAGAGAGAGCACGCGGGTGCTGTGACACCTGGTGTAGAATCGCATGTCTCTTTCATAGTAAAGCGAGAAAAGCATTCCGTGATATGAGGCGGTAAAGACTGCATCCGCATTCTTGATAAGTCCTAGGAACTCTGAGAGCGAAGCTGGTTTTACGCTTTGGGTTCCCCTTAACGGGATGCCGTAATTGATGTTCTTAACGATGAGGCCGTGCCTTTCTGCATAGAGACATGCATCTCTAAGACATTTACCATCAGGAGAGTCAAAATACACAAGGACATAACCTGGTTTGAAGTCCATAGGCTGAGTGATAGCGTCCCACTCGGCCGTCGTAAGGAGCATTGTGGGATCGCAAACCAGGTCAGCATCTCTGCCAGTTAGACGCTTAACCCAATCGACGGCACCGTCCTCGCGCACGGCGATTCTATTCATTTTGATGAGTAGGCGGGCCACCTCTTCATCATCATCTTGAGGCTCGTAGGCTCCAACCGATGACGCAAAGGCTACTTTCTTGGTTTTGTCTCCAGCAAAATCAAGAAAGTACGTATGATCGCTCTCGGTGATGTCTCTGCCCCAGATGATATCGGAACCGGCTACGACCACTTCATAGCTTTCTCCAAGGGTACGAACGTCGTCGGGATAAACTGGCTGGGAAAACTCCATATTGCGAGAAGCGAACTTGTTGAGCGCCGACTTTTTCTTCTTTAGGGCACGCCCAAATAGGATTTTTTTGGCCAAGTCTCTCGGACCGTGAATCTTAGCGGCTAGACCCTCGCGCCTCTCAATGGCTGGACACCGGTAATCAATCACTTCGCAATCACAGCCGAGGTAGCAGATTTTGTGATATAGGGCATATGCCTGTAAATATGACCCGAAGTTCGTTGATCGATGGAAAGTTAAGAGCCCCACCTTAGTCATTATTGCTTTCTCCTTTTAACTTACGGATTAATGACACGATCATGTCCCAATTGATGGCGACAGAAAAAATTAGACATAAGGCGAAACATAAAACTTTGACGGCAAGGCCTCCCCAAATGTAAGTAAGCGAGGCGAAGATTGCCAAAATTGCGGTCGGCATAAGAATCTTTACATCAAGAGCCATGTCCATGTGTCTTCGTTGCACATCAACAACGCGCATAAAGGCAACAAGACCATATCCTACGATGGTCGAGATTGGGGCAGCATAGACGCCGATTGGGCCCAAAAGTACGATGAGGACCGTGATGCTGACTACCGCCGAAACAAGTGTAGCCTCCAGCACTTTACGAGATTCGTTATTTACTAGGTAAATGGGACTTACCAATCCCGTAAACAGATTTGCATAGACGGCAATCATGTAAAGAGGCACCATGCCGAAGGCGTCATTATAGCTGACGTCAATCATGAACGGCCATATAAACGGAAGGGCTGAAATAATAAAAAGAAAGAGAGCGGAAAAAAAGCGAACTGCACTGTCAACGATTTGTCGAATGAAGGACGCACCGTCTTCATCGTGATAGTGCAAAATAACTTGTTCGGTCCATGAAGCGTTGAATACGCTAAAGACAGTCGAATAGATGAATGAGAACTTATTCGCTACAGATATTAGACCATTGGCGGCTGTGCCTAAGGCAGTTGAGATAACCACTCTGTCTGCCGACTGCAGCGCCCACCAAGACACCTCATTTGGCATAAGCGGAAAGGCATATCGGGTTAGCCTTTTGGCTTCCATCACGGAGCATAACGACGGATTAAAATAACGCCAAAGTCTATCCCTGATCGTGACAGTAACCGTGCCGGCAATTGGACCGATGCAATAAGCGGCAAGCATGCCCTCAAGGCCTAGAGAAAATACCGCGAGAAGAATAACGTTTAGGACTAGCGTCACTGAAGCCGAGATGAAGCTTCCTAGGGCAAAAGAGACATTATCGCCTATCCCTCGTGCCGAGTAGAGAGCAAGCTGCAGAGTGATATTGAATACAACGAGCGGCAGGAGCACCCACTTGTAGGGTAATGATACAAAAGGTGCCGAAACAACGAATAAACCAATGTATACAACAATTAGAGCTAGCGACTCCAGGTAAGCTGTCGAAAGGACTGTCGCGACTGCATGATTATCACCACGAACTTCAGCAACGTAACGAAATATTGCCTGGGAAAGTTGGATGCCGACTATGGGGACAAATAATCCGCCGATGGTCGTCACCAAGTCGAGTGTTCCGTAGTCCGAAGTACTCAGCAGTGCTGTATAAAGGGGTAGCAGCAAGAATGAAAGGGCTTTGGTGCACATCGTACCAAAGCCAATAATTCCAGTGTTTTTAAGTAAATCCCTGCTGCGACTGTCGGTCTTAGCGGGCAATCCAACCACTCCTCTCAAGTGAGTTGTTGGATATGAGCTCCCTAGCGTAAGCGCCGATAGTTTCACCCTCAAAATCTAAAGAAGCACGATCGAAAAGCTTTTCCAGCTGAACATAGAGATTCTCTACTGCTGCTTCATCCCTGAATGTTGGGCTTCCTCCTGGCATAAATTCAGATGAATGAAGCATAAACATGATGTATTCAGAGGAGCTATTCGCTACTCGCCGTTCAAGCCATAGCATTTCATTGAGGTTTTTCCCATTCGGTCTAAGCTGAAGCGACTGCCCTCGCGCGACATTGTAAAGCGACTTGGCTAGTGGCTTAGCCTTGCAGGTGGCTGGTTTAATAAATGAATGCGTATCCCTAACGGTCAAAGGAACCTCAACAATATCTGCTTTGTCACATCTGACCAAATATGGTTCCTCGCTGGCGTTGGAATAATCTGCACCGGAGACCCCTTTCGTCAGGCCTGGGGATGTTATCCAATTAATGTGTGGAGTCACGGAGCAATCGCAGATATACCCTTTACGAGCAAGAAGCTCAAAATACCTTTGATCCATTGCCCATCGTCCGGCACGATGCGAAATAGGGCGAATGCCGATGCGGTCTATGATTGCATCGGTCATTGCGTCAATTTTGGCTTCCATGATGTCGTCAGTGAATTCAATAAGATAAGGTAGGCCACAGTCATCGTTCTTCTCTCCGGTAAGCTCGAAACTGGGCGGAGTATTCCAAGCATGCAAGTGCATGCCAACTTCACATCGCCCTTCGGCCGCCCATGACCCAACCATTTCACAGAAACCAGGGTCACTTACCATCTCCCAGTTAGAAAGATATGTCGGCTTGTAACCGTATCGATCGCAAAGAGCCTGGAATCTTGGTAAATACTTTGCATTGCGCGTCCCGATAGGATCTTTTTTATTCCATTCCCAGAGGTTGTCTCCCTCTGTGTCTATGCTGATAAGAAATTTCTTCAAGTTGTCTCCAGTGCTTCTAGCGAAAAACAAACTGATTAAAACCCTGGCATTAAAACGGAGCGGAGTGTCCAAGTTCCCGATACAGCTTTTCATATTTTCTTGCCATATGAGCCGCCGAATATCCGTCGATGTTCGCGAGAGAGCTTGCTCCCATTTTGCAACGTAACTTGCAATCTACGAGCTCGCACATCGCCCTGAAGAGCTGGTCCTCAGATCCAGCATCGATAAGAATGCCGTTAGAATTAGAAACTACATTACGTATGCCTCCAACATCCGTAGAAATTACGGGGAGGCCACATGCCATCGCCTCGAGAATAGACATCGGCATACCCTCACGATTGGAGCTTTGGACATAGACATTGGCTCCACGCAGAACGTTTGGAATATTCGTAAGAGCGCCTGGCAGTTCTATAGAAGGGTCGTCACCAGCTTCGCGACACAATTCTTCATGAAGTGGGCCGTCACCGACAAGAATTAACCTTGCATCAGGACACTCCATCTCGAGTCGTTTAAATGCACGCAAGATAAGCATTTGATTTTTGTTCTGGTTTTGCGTTGCAACATTGATGAATGTTGGCGCACTGGCGATATCGCATGGCGAATAGTCAGATAGCGTGATGCCGTTATCTATCTCATCTATCAGACTGTCTTCGACTCCAAAATAGTCGCAAGCTTGCCTATGGTTCTCCTTAGACACCGCAACTAATTTTACACGGTTTTCACCTGCGAGGCGTACCATCCGTTGGGCAGTAGTATTAAGAGCGGCGGGAAGAGTACTATGAAGTGTAATTAGAGTATTTCTATGATGCATCAGTGCCCATGGAATAGATATTTGCGCTCCACCTAGATGCGCGTGAACTACATCTGGACGCTCCCTAGAGAGAGACTTGTAAATCCTAATTAGCGTCGGCGGATCAATACGGTTACCAATTCCATGTAAATAGACCCGAGCAGGGGTTCCGGAGACTAACTGCATAAACCCCTTATCGCTTCCCCCGAAAAAACAATGGAGTGAGACGTCGAATTCACGAAAATCTAAATTACGAATCAATTCGCACACCATACGCTGTGCGCCGCCAACGATCAACGAATCAATAACTATTGCTACGTTTGTTTTCTTCATTCTTACCTACAAAAGCTTTGTATATAGTTTCTAATATCTTTAGAACGATAACCAGAGCTAAACAACGGAACCAAGGCTGCTTACGAATAGCACAAGGGAAATAGGTACAACAAAATATAAGCTTAGTATGCGACCGTGTCTTCCTAAGCAATGCATCATTAAATATGGAACCAGAATTGTTAAAAAGATGGTGTAGTAGGACATAATTCGTCCCATAATACCAAGAGAATAAGAAGCGCCCTGAAGACACAGGGCAATCCCAAGGGAAAAAATAGAGAGCCTAATGACATCGGGGCATTTATCAAATATCGATTTATTGCGGAGAGCATATAGCACAATGAAGGCAATGAATAATAGAAGCATGAACATCGTATAGCTTCCGCCCTCAACGTCGTATTTGGAGCCGATGTAGCCCGCATACTGAGGCAGAGCCCTAACCGCGATCAATGCGATGACACGGCCGAAAATCAAGCAGACAATAGAAGCGGGAATGGCGATCTTCAAGAGCTTGATTACGTCGAAACGCTTGTAGAACCAGAGTAAAGCGAAACAAATCGCCGAGGAATGGAACGTCATCGCAACGCCGATAGCAATCGCAAAGAACACAGGCTTGTTTGAATCAACCCACCTCGTCGCAAATAGACAAATCGAAAGTGCAATCATTTGTCTAAAGATACCGAGACTGTATACAAATAAGCTTAGCGCACAGTAAATTAGAAAGCTTAAGAAAGGCGAGTCGCTGTACCGACCGAAGAACTCCATTAGCGGCGAGTATATGAGAACCGCGATCAAGAGGAAAAAAACGTGATCGGACATGTAAAAATGCGCACAAATCTTGGTGAGCAGGAAATAGCCGGGCTCGTAGTCGTAAGGGTATACGAGCTTAGCCGTCAGCACGTCGCTCCAAGGAATCCCAGCATAGTAGTGGAGTGAGCCCAAGTAGTTCCCGGTATCAGCACCAACAGTTACGTCTCGCATTGAAACGAAGAATATTAGCGCTACGCAAAGGCACACAAGGTAAGGAGTCCATGTAAGCTCTCGCTCCTTAGCCGAAATCGCAATAAATTTGCCTTTTTGCTCAGATGTGCCACGAATGATTAGCGCAACGAGGCCCGCAATTGCAACGAATGTCAGGTAAGGAGTCATCTAGTCAAGCTCCGATTCAATCGTAGCAACCCCGTACACCAGCTCTACGAACTTCTTAGCTTCGCTTGAGATGTCGTACCCCGCCGCAGTCATGGCTGTCCTCGTATCGAGCCGCTCCACCGTAGCGGCAGACTCCAAAACCTTCGCCCAGGCCGTCGTGTTATCTATGGGCAAATACTCCACCAGACCTGTCACGTCGGCCTGTCTCGTCACCGTATCCGACACCACGCAGGAGAGCCCGGCCGCCTGCGCCTCTATCACAACGTTGGGCATGCCCTCGTACAGCGAGGGCAGCGCCAGCGCATCGAAGGCAGAAAGCAGCGCAGGCACGTCGGAACGCACGCCGGTGAAAACAATGCTGCCAAGCACGCCAAAAGCCTCGGCCTTGGCGCACACCTCGTCCTCAAGCTCGCCCTTGCCCACAAGCACGAGCCGTGCGTCGGGCCTGCTCTTCAAAAGCTCCGTGAAGACCTCAATGAGGAACCCGTGGTTCTTCTGCGGAGCAAAGCGTCCCACGTGTCCCACAACCAACGCGTCTGCGTCGATGCTGAACTCAGCGCGTATGGCTGTGCGCTTCTCTGCCGAGAATGCATAGGCATCTAGGTCGAGCGCGTTGCGCAAGTAATGAACCTCGCCTTTTCTCATGGCCATGGGCCCGAACGTATACTCGGCCGCCAGGTCCGACGGCGCTATCTTCACGTTGGCCACCGACGTTAACGGTCGACGCAGGGCCCTCTGCAGAAGCATGCCAAGACCGGCCTGACCGTCGCTGGCATTGCTCGAACGCAACGCAAGCCTTCGCGCGCCTGCACGTTTCGCGATCCACAGGTCGATAGCTGAAAAAGCATTCGAACCAATCCTCAGCACGACGGGGCATCCATCTTCGCGAACTGCATCGAAGAGCTCACGACGATAGGCGGAGAAATCCTTCGTTTTACGAGTGATTCGAAATACTCTTCCTCCGAGTCTTTCGATTTCGTCCTCGTAGTAGCCGCGACCATCACCCGAGACCACAAAATCCATCTGATAGCACGTTCGGTCAAGCTGGCGATACATCTTCATTAAGAATGTCTCAGCTCCACCTGCATCCATATTCGACACAATGCAAAGCAGTCGTTTGGGTTTATTGGTTGTGCACATCGAAATCGCTTTCAACAAGATGCTTAAATTTCCTCAAGCCTGCTTCATACGAGTAGTTACGCCCTTTGCGAAGGCAAGATTCCTTCATTGCGAGTAATTGTTTAGGCAGATCGGGATTAAGAAGTACGTCCAGCAACGCATCGCGATTAAGGAATTCATACGTCAAACCCGTTTCACCTTCGTCGACCATCTCTGCATAGCTTGGCCAACGTGAAGCAATCACTGGAATGCCCGCACAATAGGCATCTACCACAGTGCCCGGGACACCCTCGCCCGGGTACCTCGTCGGAAAGGCCAAGACGAGGTACCCGTTAAGAACAGACGTGCTCTCCCCCGCAGGAGCCACACCCTTATAGACGATCTCGGAGATATCGCAGCCAGCTATTAGCGCATCGAAATGCTCCTTGTACTCGGGCAGCACATTGCCGTAGATATCGAGCCTAAAAGCACGGCGACCAAGACGGCAGTTCGCCTTGTGCACAGCCCACACGATGTCATCAATACCTTTATCCTCGTAGATGCGCGAGAAAACAGCCAAAGGCCATGGTTCACCGGACGGCTGTTTGAGCTCGGTAAACTTGAGCTGTGGCAAACGCTTGAAGTTGTATGCGACGAGCACGTTGTCGAAGCCTTGCTCGGCAAGTAGGACCCGAACTCGATCTGACTCAACAAGTATCGCGTCAAAGGATTTGAGTTTCTTGGCCAGAATAGGCTGTCCTACTATATACTCTGCGAGCCATCCGCCGATTACTGAATATACGATCTTGCAACCATAGCGTTTTCGTAAATACACGAGTAACGGGGCGAAGATTTTCACCCCGTTGTGCGCCGGTAGCATAACCAAGGCATCCGTGAGCTTCGCTAACTTAATGCACTCACGAGCAAGCGCAATTGGATGCTTTTGCCAGTCTCTTGTGTCAATTGAGCGAACATTTTCTGCACCACAAACGTCACGAAGCAGTTCGCGGACAGTACGAGTCTTTACGACCTGTCCGTCCGCCATATCGATACCCTCGGCGAAATGCCCTATGATTCCAACGTTATTTATCTGCATGGGCATGTCCATAGCGAATACTCGCACCTCGTTACTTAATTCCAAAAATTTTGATAACGCCCCACACCCCGATATGAAACACAGATCGAAATACGCTCAAGTGTTCGATATCTCGATAAAGCATCCAGTGATATTTCACTAAGTCAAATTTGTTGTGCGATATAGAGCCCTCGCGAACACGATACTCTGCCAGTACATTCGGCATGCCCCAAATGTAGGGTTCCTTTTTAAGCATCTGTAGCCACAAAGCGTCATCATTACGTTTGCGAATATTGGGGACCTCGAACTTGCCCATCTTGCGGACGCTATACATAACCGTTGAATTTCCTACCGGGCAATCAAGCAATAGCCTGTTATAGCTAGTTCGAGGAATAGTCTTGATCACCTTTCCAAGAGGATTTCCCTGCTCATCAACTTGCTCATAGGCGGTGCATGAAAAGGGATGTCCCTCCTCGCGCATGAAAGCCAACTGTTTAGCCAGCTTCTCCGGTTTCCACATGTCGTCACTGTCCAAAAAGGCCATAAAATCGCCCTGGGCAGCTTTCATGGATTCAGTTCTTGCTACGGCGGCTCCAGAATTTTCATTTAAGCAAATATAACGAACACGGGGATCATCTTTGGAATAGGACTCAACAACTTCCCGGGTATTATCGGTAGAGCAATCATCCACGATAACCATTTCCCAATTATCGTAGGTTTGCGCCTGAACAGACTCAATGGTTTTTCCAATGTACTTTGCACAGTTATATGCCGGTGTAATAACCGATACTAAACCGTCTTTCATCTACCCTCTCCTGGCTACCGCCACAACAGTAGCGAACATCGTGGCTATCTCTCCCCAAAAGCTAAAATGAGAAAGATCGCGCAGGTTTAATTCCATCTTCTTTGGCAGCACCAGATTGATATATGCGCTATCAACGTCCTCTGCACCCTCTAACAAGGCATCTTCACCTTTGAACTCAATACTCGCTCTCGAAGTAACACCGGGAGCGAGCAGCAAAGTTGCTCGCATCTCGGCTGTATACGCTGCTACATAACGAGGAACCTCGGGGCGGGTGCCGACAAAGCTCATGGTTCCGCGCAGGATATCTATCAGCTGCGCGACTTCGTCGAGTCGACATTTACGTATAACGGAACCAACACGCGTTATACGAGAGTCACCAGCACTGGTGACTTGTGCGCCCTTTTTCTCGGCATCGACGCACATGGTTCGGAACTTGAAAATACGAAACGTCTTGCCGTATCGCCCAACTCTTTCTTGGCGGAAAAAAACCGGACCGGGAGAATCGAACTTAATTGCAACAGCAAGAATGATGAATAGCCACCAAGTTAAGGCAAATAAAAATAGGGAACCACATATATCGAAAATACGTTTCGCGAATAGCCCCATACGATGCCCTGCAAGTTCGTCATAGTAAGGGCGAACCTCATCAACGCGCATATCTTTGGGCAAATCAGCCCATGATAGCAGTCCCACTACGCACCAAGCTCTAAGAGACAGGCCTTGAAGCAGTCGATGACGTAATTGACTTCGTCGTCAGTAAGGCGAGTATGCAGCGGCAAGGTGATTTCATTCTCAAAATGTTTGTACGCATTCGGAAATTCGGAAATGTTAAACCCAAGATTCTTATATGCCGTGTGCATGGGCAAAGGCTTGTAATGAACGTTTGTAGCAACACCAAGCTCTGCCATCTTTATGATAATTTCATTGCGCTTTTCGAGATCAAACCCGGGGATACGACAAATATACAGGTGACCCGAAGACTGGCGCTCGCCTGTAAAATGATTTAGAGACTCAATACCCAGCGGGGTCAGAGCAGCATTGTAACGCTCGATAATCTCTTTGCGTCGCGCAAGCATGCCCTCATAACGATCGAGCTGAACGAGACCTAAAGCAGCTTGCATGTCAGTCATATTGCATTTATACCAAGGACCAACAATGTCATATTCCCAAGCACCAAGCTTGGTCTTAGCCAAGGCATCCTTGCTTTGGCCATGAAGACTCAGGAGCTGCAGCTTCTTATACATGGCCTCAGAGTCGATGCCGGAAATGGCACGCCAAGCAAGGCAACCACCCTCGGCAGTGGTCAAATTCTTTACGGCATGGAAGCTGAACGAGCTGAAATCGGCGATAGAGCCAACCATCTTGCCATGCCAAATTGCGCCTAAGGCATGGGCAGTATCTGCGCAAACCGCGATGCGCCCCAGAGCCTCCTGAATTTCGCCATTTGGTTTAAACAGATTACGCTTAGACTTAACGATTTCGAAAATACGATCGTAATTGCAAGGAACACCACCAAGATCAACAGGAATGATTGCTTTTGTGTTCTCATTAACGGCAGCCTCAACAGCATCGTAATCCATTTCGAAACTATTCGGCTGGCAATCGATAAGCACGAGTTTGGCACCCACGTGGCACACAACAGAGGCGCTTGCCGTGTAAGTATAAGCAGGAACAATTACTTCATCGCCAGGTCCCACATTAAGAAGACGAAGCGCCATTTCTGCACATGCAGTCTGTGAATTTAGGCAGCAGACCCTTTCGGCTTTCAAATAATCTGCCAACCTTGCTTCGAGTTTCTTGGTACGTGGACCAGTAGTAATCCATCCGGATCGAAGGGCTTCTGCAACTTCGACAATTTCTGCCTCGGTAATATCAGGCGGCGAAAACGGGATGTTCATCTTTACAGTCATTATTCTGCCTCTTCCAACTAGTCGTTGTACTGTGGGTGATACGTTGGGACAACTTCGGCAAGAACCGTTTTAATCTCGTCGTTCGTGCCATTCAGACAGGCCTCGAGCTTCTCGAGCTTGTCCTTAATCTCTTCCATCTTGTCTGCCTCGGCCGTGGAAATACGAATCCCGGAATGCTCGGTAGGCAGGAGTTGCTCGTTGTCCATAAGGAGCTCCTCATACATTTTTTCGCCAGGACGTAGGCCGACCTCTTTGACCTCGATATCCTTGCCGGGCTTAAGACCGCTCAGCGTAATAAGGTTGATGGCAAGGTCGTAGATCTTGACAGGCTCACCCATGTCCAAAACAAAAATCTCGCCGCCATGAGCAAGCGCACCGGCTGTAATGACCAATTTGCTGGCCTCAGGAATCGTCATAAAGTAACGTGTGATGTCCTTATGTGTAATGGTGATGGGACCGCCCTCGTGAAGTTGACGCTTAAAGAGCGGGATGACCGAACCATGGCTACCAAGAACATTGCCAAAACGGACTGCAGTAAAAATGGTCTTGCTGTTGGCCGCATAATACTGAACGATCATCTCGTCCATGCGTTTGGTAGCACCCATTACATTTGCGGGATTAACGGCCTTATCAGTAGAAATTTGTACGAAATGACTGCACTGATACTTATCAGCTAATCGCACAACATTGAGGGTGCCAAACACGTTATTTTCAATTGCCTCACGCGCATTATGTTCCATAAGGGGAACATGCTTGTGTGCCGCCGCGTGGAAGACAACTTGCGGCCGATAAGTTTCGAAAACATGCTCGATTGCAGGCGAGTGCGTGATAGAACCGATAAACACCTGAATATCGGTGCCTTGATCCCGAGCCGACTTGATAATGTCATGGTACAGCTCATACGTCGTGTTCTCGTAGATATCGAACAAAATGATTTGAGCAGGCTTTGCCGGAAGTAGCTGACGCACGAGCTCAGAACCGATAGAACCGCCACCGCCGGTAACCAAAATGCGTTTGCCCGCAACATAGCCCATCTGGTCTAGATTAAGTGATTTTTCTTCACGAGATAGCAGATCGCTGATTTCGACTTCGCGAAGGGCAACCCTGCCAAGACCGCTTATAGGAATGTCGCGCACATTGGGCAAGGTTAATACCCTAATTCCCGTTTTCATGCAGAGGTCATAGATTCTCTGGCGTTCATCAAAAGTAGCACTTGGAATGGCGACTACGATTTGTTCGGCTTCACAGGCATGCGCAATCGTCGGAATATCCGCACAGGTACCGCAGACTTTAATGTCGTGAATTCGCTGATTTTGTTTATTGGGATCGTCATCAACGACGGCAACAGGATCTCCAACCATATCGGGATCGTTGCTGAGCATGCGCTTAATAGTAAGCGAACCGGTCTCCCCTGCTCCCACGATGAGCGTACGAGGTAAATGAGCATCTGATTTGCTTTTAAACCGCCATGCCTGGCTACCATAAATTGCACGAATAGCAAAGCGTCCGCCTCCGCAAATGATGAGGATGACAGCCCATGCCATGACGTCCTCACGAAGGGTCATGCCCTTGCCAAATAACAGGTTAAAGATAACGTCGCCAATGACTGAGCCTACCGTTACAGCAGCAACAATACGTCCAGCCTCGGAAATGCTCGCATAGCGCCACAAGCTGCTATACATATGAAAGAACCAAAAGACAGCAACGTTAACAAGCGCGAGCACAAGAATAGCCGGGCATGCGCCGGCTGCTCCGCTGATCGTCGCCCAATGCTGCGTTCCCCACGATGCAACAAACACAGCAATAAAAGTTGCCGCAATGTCATATGCCATCAACGCATACGGCTCGAAGGCGCTCAACTTCCCCTTTTGCTTTGCGCTCTTGGATTCGGTGTTCAAAACTCTTCTTCTCTTCCCTGTTGATCCCGTTATCCCCGGCCCGGGGATCCTCTTTGCTCCTTTAAGCAGCCGCCCGCAGTTAGGCAATCGCCTTTTTAAGGTTTCGCATTACGCGCTGCTCGGCCGAAAGCACAGCGAGGCCAACACGGGTTGTTACGCGTCGGCCGCACAGGTCGAGCTCCAAATACGCAGTGCTCTTGCGTCTGTTAATGGTTTTGATAAGGCCTTCGTGGCCCAGCAGCGGACCTGCCGTCACTACGACCTTGTCGCCGTCTTTTAGGGCCTCACTCATGGGCACTACGCGGTCTCCCCTATGCGTAAAGCCACCAATGAGCTGAACCTCTTCTTTTGCCAGCGGCACAAACTGACCGTCCTGGGATAACACCCGGGCAAAGTCGTCCATGCGTAGCAGATACTGTTGCACGGTGCGGGGATCTGCCGTATCGCAGATAAGATAACCGGGAAAGAGCGGCTTGGTCGTATTGACCCATTCGCCGTGTACTTTGATCTCGGTTTGAAATTGGGGATAAAAGAGTTCCTGCATGGCGCTCGCCGGCACCATGCGCTCGATGCGCTCGCGCATTACGTCTTCGCGACCGTTAATGACCTGGATCACATACCACACGAGCACCACCCCCTTGCTGTCTTACGTGTGGCTCACGGGGTTTGGGTATGGCTTCGCCAGGGCGCTCATGCGCGAAGGCGCTCCATATTCAAACCCTGAGCCCAGTCAGACAAGCACGTGGCTCTGCCCCACCGTGAACGGTATGTACAAATGCAGCGCTGAAGCTGAAGGCACGTATCGCAAGATTGCCCACAACCTCAGCTGGCTGCGTGCGAGCCGGTCAAGGGATTTCAAAACTGGACCCCACGCAAACAGCTGAAGAACTGCTGTGATTTGCCATAGCAAATTATTGAACTGACTAAAACGAACTTATAAATAGCCGCAAAAGCAAGTGCAAAATCGTGCATGGCAATCGATATTGGAGCTCGTGGTGTTTCTGGCACCGCCGTTACGGCCGGATGCTGATCGACCCTGCGCTTTGTGACTTGCTGGAGCCGTGAGCACAGTTGAACTCATGTAACGTTAGGTATCCTAGCACAAGCTGTTAGTGAAACTGATTTGGGCTGCGTTGGACAACATATCGTTCATTTGACGTGCTAAAGGGGGTTGTTTTGGGATGTTGTTCACGTTGATGCAGGTTATTGAGGTATTGCCGGTGATCGGAGACGTTCCCGATGCCTAAATGGAGCAGCGAGCTGCACTGGTAATTGCGCCTGTCTAACAAACTATGTACAGAGATGGGAAATAAATTGTGCAACTTTTTTTGGTGTGGATTGGGTTTGTGGCGCAAGGCGTATTGGCATGAAAAAAGGCCTTCGGGATACCGAAGGCCTTTGCATTCAAGACTTTAGTCTGCTGGCCGCGCAGCGGCCAGCTTTA
>NZ_QRHM01000031.1:0-23438 GCF_003470325.1 Collinsella sp. AM24-1
GAAGTTCGCGAAGCCCACTTCTCAGAGCAAGGCAACCCGCCCGGAGGCGGCCCCAGCGCGAGACCGTCCAGCAATGCGCTCCCCGAGCAATCGCTCACCGCTGGTTGCGCAAAAGCCAGCGAGCGAGTTCCAGGTGCCCCAGGTCGCCGCGAAAGAGGAGCGACGCGTACTTCTTGTACGCGAGCGACGGTTTGAACGGCGAGATGGGGTGCCTGGAACCCGCGCAGCGTCGAGCCATTACGCGGTTTGGTAAAACCGCGTAACTAAGTTACTCGTTGTCGCCTGCGGTCATTTGGGTTGCGGAGAGTGCGCCGTCGGCTGCCGTTGCGGCAGCGGCGTCGGGCCAGACCCAGTCGGTAAAGGCCGGGTGATCGAAGCCCTCGTTGCACGCGAACTCAAAGGCCTCGGTGCGGAATGCCTCCCACTCGTCAATCTGCTCTGCAAACTTGTCGGCGTCGACCATGCGCAGCACGTCGGCGGCCAGGGCCCAGCGGTCCATGTTGTTCAGACGCAGCATGTCGAACGGCGTGGTCGTGGAGCCCTTCTCCTCGTAGCCGTGGACGCGGAAGGCGTCGTGGCCGGGGCGGTTCCAGATCAGGCGGCGAATCGTGCCGGCATAGGCGTGGAATGCGAAGAGCACGGGCTTCTCACCGCAGCCGAACAGCTCAGCCCAGCGCTCATCGCTGATGGCCTGGTCGTTCTCGCAGACGTTCTGAATCTTGAGCAGATCGACCACGTTAACGAACCACACCTTAATGCCTAGCTCGCGCAGCATGTCGGTTGCAGCCAGGGCCTCGAGCGTCGGCACGTCACCGCACGTGGCAACTACGACGTCAGCCTCGGCGAGCGAGTCGGCAGTCGATGCCCACTCCCAAGCCGCGACACCCTCGGCGAGCTCGGCACAGGCCTCGTCGACCGTTTGGAAAGTCGGGGCGGGCTGCTTGCCGCAGAAAATGGCGTTGACGCAGTCGGTGGACTGGTAGACGCGCTCGGCCACAGCGAGGGCCATGTTGGCGTCGGCCGGATAGTAAGCATTCACGATATGCGTGTCGTTGGCCTTGTTGAGCAGCAGGTCGATAAAGCCGGGGTCCTGGTGCGAGAAGCCGTTGTGGTCCTGACGCCAAACATGGCTCGACAGCAAAATGTTGAGGCCGCTGATGGGAGCACGCCACGGAATCTCGCGCTTGGTGGCCTCGAGCCACTTGCAGTGCTGGTTGACCATGGAATCGACCACGTGCACAAAGCTCTCGTAGGAGCTCCACACGCCGGAGCGGCCGGTGAGCACGTAGGCCTCGAGGAAGCCCTCGCACTGGTGCTCGGACAGCTGCTCGACGACCTTACCGGAGCCGGCGAGCAGCTCGTCGTTGGCCTCGTCCTCGTAGAAGCCGGCATCCCACTGCTTCTTGGTCACCTTGTAGGCGGCCTGCAGGCGGTTGGACGCGGTCTCGTCGGGACCAAAGATGCGGAAATCCTCCATGTTCTTGGCCAGAACGTCGGCAGTGTACTCACCAAAGACGCGAGCGGCCTCGGTGGAGCCCCAGCCATGGCCCTTCTCGGCGACGGGGATCTCGTGGGCGTGGATATCGGGCAGCTCGAGCTCGCGGCGCACCTTGCCGCCGTTCGCGTTGGGATTGGCGCCGATACGCAGCTCGCCGGTCGGCATAAAGGCCGTCACCTCGGGGCGTACCTGGCCCTCGGGCGTAAAGAGCTCCTCGGGCTTATAGGAGCGCAGCCACTCGCGCAGCACGCGGAAGTGCTCGTGAGTGTCCTTGGCACTCGCCAGCGGCACCTGATGGGCGCGCCAGGAGTCCTCGGTCTTCTTGCCGTCGATGTGCTTGGGGCAAGTCCAACCCTTGGGAGTACGGAACACAATCATGGGGTAAGCAGGGCGGGCCACGGTCTCGCCTGCGGCGGCCTGGGCCCGCGCGGTGGCCTTGATGTCGCAGATCTCGTCAAAGACCTGCTCAAACAAGGCAGCGAAACGCGCATGGATGCTCGCGTGGCTCTCGTCGTCAAAGCCGGCGACAAAGAAGTGCGGCTTGTAGCCCATGCCCTCAAAGAACTTGGTGAGCTCCTCGTCGGACACGCGGGCGAGGATGGTGGGGTTGGCGATCTTGTAGCCGTTGAGGTGCAGGATTGGCAGGACGATGCCGTCGGTTGCCGGGTTCACGAGCTTGTTGGACTGCCAAGAGGTGGCAAGCGGACCGGTCTCGGACTCACCGTCGCCCACCACGGCCACGGCCAGCAGGCTCGGGTTGTCCATGACGGCGCCGTAGGCGTGGCTGAGAGTGTAGCCGAGCTCGCCGCCCTCGTGGATGGAACCGGGCGTCTCGGGCGCAAAGTGGCTCGGGATGCCGCCGGGATAGGAGAACTGGCGGAAGAACTTCTGCAGGCCGGCCTCGTCATTGGTGATGTCGGGGCGGATCTCACGGTAGGTGCCATCGAGCAGCGACTGGGCGGTGCCAGCAGGGCCACCGTGGCCCGGGCCCATCAAGAAAATGGCGTTCTGGTTGTGATCGGCGATGAGGCGGTTGACATGACCGAACAGGAAGTTAATACCGGGCGTGGTGCCCCAGTGACCGACCAGACGGTGCTTAACGTCCGGACGACCAAAATCGCGCGTCTCGCCGGTCTTCTCGTCGACAAAGTCGCTGCGCATCAGCGGGTTGGAGCGAAGGTAAATCTGGCCGACGGACAGGTAGTTCGAGGCGCGCCAATACAGGTCGACACCCTCGAGCTCGGAAGCGGGAACCTCATGTCCCAGTTTTTGCCACGGCGTTCCCAGTGTTTTAGCCATTGTTTATGTCCCTTCGCTGCGCGGTCGCCTTCCGATACGGCAACCTTTCGTTGGGACTAGTATATTTGCTAAAACGTTTTATCATGGTGAAAAAACGTTTTACCATCCTGATTTGCCATATGGACAGGCAAAAGCAGACATTCACCTGCGGCATTGTCTGTCACAGGTACTCCACATTCAATCTGCATGAATTGATAAACGTGTTTAGTTGTGTTTAGTAAGCTCGAGCACGCTGTCCTTAACGATAAGCTCCGGCTCCAGAACGACCTCTTCGGCACGCCTGCCGCCCCTACCGGCAAGACGCTTGGACATGCAGCCAAAAGCATGCTCCGCAAGGACACCAGGGTCCTGCTCAATCGCGGTCAGCGCCGGCTCAAAGAGAACGTCGGCCGCCGAGTTGTCATAGCTCACCACCGAGATATCGCCCGGGATGCTCTTCCCCATCTCGTGCAAGCGCTTGAGCAAACCGAGGGCAATGTTATCCGAGCTTGCGAACACGGCAGTGGCGTCAGTTGTGAGCACTGCCTCCGAGGCCTCGTATGCGCTCGGAATGTAGTACTCGCTCTCAAACTCCAAACGCGCGTCGATGGGCAGCCCCACCTCGCGCAGCGCGCGCTCGTAGCCGGCAAGACGCTTACGACCCGTATTGGAACGGCGCGCATTAACCAAGCAGGCAATACGACGGTGGCCTTGCTCGATCAGATAGCGGGTGGCCATATAGCCGCCCATCTCGTGGTCGAACATCACCTTGTCGCACTCGAGTCCCTCAATGGCACGGTCAACCATTACCGCCGGGATGGGCAGATGGCTGACTTCTTCGCGCAAAGCGCGGTCGTCCGAGAATTCGTCGCCCACGACCAAGAACACACCATCGACGCCGCGCGTCACCAGCTGGCGCAGGAGCTCTAGATCGTCCTCGGCGCTTCCACCCGAGCTGGTAATAAAGAGCGCGTAGCCGTCCTCGCGGCAGCGCTTTTCCAGACTGCCAGCGAGCGAGGCAAAAAATCGGCTCTCGATGTTGGGAACGATAAGGCCCAGCGTGCGCGACTCGCGCATGACCAGGCTGCGCGCGATCTGGTTGGGAACATAGTGGTTGCGCGCCGCGACCTCTTTGATGCGCTTGCGGTTTTCTTCCGAGATGCGACAAGGCCGGTTGTTGAGAACAAGCGAGACCGACGAGGGGGAAAGCCCCACCTCCTGGGCAATCTGCTTGAGAGTAACTTTGTTGCCCATCTCGCTCCTTCCGAGTATTCGCGCAATCTCTTGAAAGTATAGCGACCGTCCCTCTACCTCGATGATAAACACTTTACCAATCCGGTAGACGGCTGTTTTATCGCCGCGATTGGTGCAAAGCAACCTGACCCCTTTGCACCATGTGATGCATTGGGGTCAGGTTGCTTTGCACCAAATCCATCCAGGTGGGGTATATTGCATTCGATTGATGAAAACGACCACCATAAGGCGGATATACGTATGCACGAAAATGACTTTTTTAACGAGGACCTGCTCTGCGCGCTCGCTGGCGTTGCCGGCGAGGACAACGTGCTCATGAGCGAGCCCATGCGCGAGCACACCACGTTTAAGATCGGCGGCCCGGCCGACGTCTTTGTCACGCCCGACACCGAGCAGGGACTCATTGCCACGCTCGATACCTGCTACCGCTGCGATCTGCCACTCACCATCGTGGGCAACGGCTCCGACCTGCTCGTCGGCGACAAGGGCATCCGCGGCGTGGTCGTGGCGCTGGGCGAAGGCCTCTCTAACATCACCGTCGACGGCACGCATGTTACGGCAGCAGCCGGCGTGCTGCTCTCGGACGTAGCGGCCGCGGCAGCCGAGGCTGGCCTTACCGGCATGGAACCCATTTCGGGCATTCCCGGATCGGTCGGCGGCGCCTGCTACATGAACGCCGGAGCTTACGGCGCCTGCATGGCCGATGTACTGGAGTCCGTGCGCGTCTATAAGCCCGCCCGCGCGCTCGACGACGGCACCCGCGGTAGCGGCAATATCATCGAGTTCGATGTCGATGAGCTCAACCTGGGCTATCGCAAGAGCCGCATCGCCGACGACGGCTTTATCGTGCTCTCGGCCACTTTCAATCTCGCCCCGGGCAACGCCGCGATGATCAAGGCCGACATGGATGACTACCGCCAACGCCGCGAGGACAAGCAGCCGCTCGACATGCCAAGCGCCGGCTCCACCTTCAAGCGCCCCGAGGGCTATTTTGCCGGCAAGCTCATCATGGACGCCGGCCTGCGAGGACACGCCATCGGCGGCGCGCAGGTGAGCGAAAAGCACTGCGGCTTCATCGTCAACGCCGACCACGCCACCGCCGCCGATGTCGACGAACTCATCCGCCACATCCAAACAACCGTCAAAGACCAATTCGACGTAGACCTCGAACCCGAAGTCCACCGAGTCGGCGAATTCCTCTAAAAAAGAAGGCCCCGAAAGGGGCCTTCACTTTCTTTTATTCAGACAACCAATCCGGTGCGTAGCGCCCCGAACCCGAGAGGGCCGCGTGCCCGCCCGCAATATATTTGATTGATCGCGAGTTCCGCACGCAAAGAAGGCCACTTAATGTGGCCTTCGTCTTGCGCAGGACTGCCCGAGCAGGCAATCAAATATATTGCGGGCGGGCACGCGGCCCAGTCGGCTTTACGACAGCGCAATACCGCCAAGCCAGCCCCAACGCACGCCAGAGCCAGTACCATAAAAGCTAATGAATGAATCAAGCGACTTAGACGTAATGGCGCCCTCGTTGCTCATTACGATGCCGCCGCCAACGTAGATACCCACATGACCGTAGATAAGGCCCGGAGCACCCGTGCCGCTGTGCGAGGAATCGGCCACGATCATGCCCACCTGCAGCGCCGAGCGGTCGGAGCTATAGCACCAGGCGTTGAACATGTCACACGCGTTGCCGCCAAAATAGCCCACGCCGGCATTGCGGAAGACATTGGTAACCCACGCCGCGCACCAGTTCTGACCCGGCGAAGGCGTGGAGTAGCACGCGTTGACGACGGCCTGCTGCTTGCCCGAGCCGGCATTCTGCTGCGGAGTTCCGGGCGCATACGATCCACCGCCCGAGCTCGAACCACCCGAGTAGGAATTGTTCTTGTTCGCGGCGGCCGCGGCAGCGGCGGCCTTCCTAGCGGCCTCCTCGGCCTGGGCGGCAGCGAGAATCTCGGAATCGCGCTGAGCCATGAGCTCCTTGACGTCGTCGGAAAGACCGTTCAGCACGGTCTGGACTTCTTGCTGCTTGGCCTGCATATCCTGCATCTGAGCCGTCTGCTGGTCCTTGAGTTTCTCCAGGTTGGCCTTTTGTGCTTCGAGCTCGGTCTTCTGCGCGTCGAGCTCAGCCTGAATCGTCTGGATATCCTCGATGGCATCGCGGTCGCTCTTGTTGATCTTCTCAACGTAATGCGCGTTGGCGACGAGTTCCTCAAACGAGCCAGAGGCCAGCAGCAGCGACAGGATGTTCGTACCGCCGGACTTGTAGCTGGCGGCCACGCGATCGGAAAGGTCGTTGCGCTTCTTCTTGAGCTCGGCCTTCTTTTCATCGATCTGGGCCTGCGTGTCGTCAATCTTGCCCTGGACATTCTCGATGTCGTTGAGGGTCTGGGCATTCTTGTTGGCCAGCGCCGCATACTCATTTGCGATGCTGTCGAGCTGGGCCTGAACCTCGTCGAGTTGGGCCTGGGCGGCATTCAATTTATCGGTGGTTTCTTTGGAAGCCTCCGCCGCATGGGCGCGAGTGGGCAGGCCAAAAAGAACTGCCGCAGAAGCGGCGCCGAACAGGGCCTTAAGGGCAGTGCGGCGCGAGAGCTCCTGGGAAAGGATGGAATCGCTGTTTGGTGACATATGTACTCCGTTACATGCTTATTTATATGTCGCTCAACTCATACATATTAGCGTACATATGGCGCGTCCCAACGATTTCCACGAACGGCAGGAAACTACAAGGTCGGCGGCTCGTAAGCAATTGTCAAATTTGAGGTAACAATTGAGCAAGCTCTTATATGAGTACGTTAACATAATCCTCTGCTTTTCCTACAGTGCACCATTTGGGCGTCCCCGCCTGCGCTATACTCCCCTCTAGAAGTGTTCCTGATTCGATAGGAGACTACATGTCCAAAGCACTCGACCCCAAAGACACCTGCGTCCTCGTTACCGGTGGCGCCGGCTTTATCGGCTCGCACACCGTCGTTCAGCTGCTCGAGGGTGGCTACCAGGTCGTCATCGTCGATGATCTCTCCAACTCCAGCGCCGTCGCCGTCGACCGCGTCAAGACCATCGTGGGCGACGAAGCCGCCAAGAACCTCACCTTCTACAAGGCCAACGTGCTCGACCGCGATGCGATGAACAAGATCTTCGATACCCATCAGATCGACCGTGTCATCCACTTTGCCGGCTTTAAGGCCGTCGGCGAGTCGGTGAGCAAGCCCGTCGAGTACTACCACAACAACATCGAGAACACCCTGGTGCTCATCGACGTCATGCGCAACCATGGCTGCAAGTCCATCATCTTCTCGAGCTCCTCGACCGTCTACGGCGACCCGGACAACCCGCCCGTCACCGAGGAAGACCCCAAGAAGCCCGCAACCAACCCCTATGGCTGGACCAAGTGGATGATCGAGCAGATCCTTATGGACGTCCACACCGCCGACCCCGAGTGGGACGTCGTGCTGCTCCGTTACTTCAACCCCATCGGCGCTCATCCGTCAGGCCTGATCGGCGAGGACCCCAAGGGCATCCCCAACAACCTGGTGCCCTATGTCGCCCAGGTCGCCGTGGGCAAGCTCGAGGCCGTTCAGGTCTATGGCAACGACTACCCCACCCCCGACGGCACCGGCGTGCGCGACTACATCCACGTGTGCGATCTGGCCTCTGGTCACGTTGCCGCCCTTAACTGGATGAACGGCAAAACCGGCGTCGAGATCTTTAACCTGGGCACCGGCACCGGCACCTCGGTACTCGAGGTCGTCGCCGCCTTCTCCAAGGCTTGTGGCAAGGAGCTGCCCTACGTGATCCGCGAGCGCCGCGCCGGCGACATCGCTGCCAACTGGTGCGATGCCTCCAAGGCCGAGCGCATGATGGGCTGGAAGGCCCAGTACGACATCGCGGACATGTGCCGCGATAGCTGGAACTGGCAGAGCCACAACCCCAACGGCTTCGCCGACGCCGAGTAGCAAAAACCTACATACCGCTCTTGCCCCGATCTCACGTTGTGAGGTCGGGGCTTTTTCATGGCATGTAACCATTCGCCGAAAATCGACCAACTTTTTTATCTTGCCTGTACATGTTTAAACAACATGTTTTACAATAGGCGTATCGAATCAGAACATCGGAGGCGGACTGCACACCCATCGGCAGGCCGACCCCACAACAAGAAGGTTGGTGAGCGCATTCATGGAGCGTGCAAGCGGCGTCCTCATGCCCGTCTCATCTCTGCCCGGACCATACGGAATCGGCGGCTTTGGCTGGAATGCCTACGACTTCGTCGATTTTCTCGCCTCGTGCAAACAACATTACTGGCAGATTCTGCCCCTTACGACGACCAGCTATGGCGATTCGCCCTATCAGTCGTTCTCGGCCCGCGCAGGCAACTCCAACTTTATCGACTTTGCCGAGCTTATCGAGGCAGGGTATCTGGAGCAGCGCGATATCGATGGCGTGTATCTGGGATCCGACCCCAGCAATGTCGACTACGGTGCCATCTTTGGTGGCCGCCGTCAGATTCTCGACCGCGCCGCCGAGCGCTTTGCTGCCGACAAGCCGGCCGATTTCGATGACTTTATCCAGGCCAACGAGGACTGGCTCATCCCCTACTGTGAGTTCATGACCGTCAAAGAGGAGTGCGGTCTCAAGGCGTTTTGGGAGTGGCCCGCGGAGCTCCGCACCCGCGGCGAGGCTTCCGCCAAGGTCTGCGCCGACCATCCGGCGCGTATGCTCTACCACCAGATGACGCAGTACTTCTTCGATCGCCAGTGGAGCCGCCTCAAGGCCTATGCCAACGAGCGCGACATTCTCATCATCGGCGACCTGCCCATCTATGTCTCGCGTGACTCCGTCGAGATGTGGGCGACGCCTGAGCTCTTTAAGATCGACACCGCCGGCAATCCCGTGAGCGTCGCCGGCACGCCGCCCGACCAGTTCTCGGCCACCGGCCAGTACTGGGGCAACCCCATCTACGACTGGGACGCCATGGAGTCCGACGGCTTCTCCTGGTGGGAGGGCCGCATTCGCGCCGCCCTCGACATGTACGACGTCATCCGCCTGGATCACTTCCGCGGCTTCGAGGCCTATTGGGAGGTGCCGTTCTCCTCGCCCGATTCGTCCTACGGTTCGTGGACGCAGGGTCCCGGCCTCAAGTTCTTCAAGACGCTCGAGGAAAAGCTCGGCACGCTGCCCATCATCGCCGAGGACCTGGGCTTCCTCACCCCCGGCGTCATCGACATGCGCGACAACTCGGGCTTCCCCGGCATGAAGATCCTGCAGTTTGCCTTTGAGGGCACCAACTCGTACTACCTGCCGCATAACTACATCGCCAACACCGTCGCCTATGTGGGCACCCACGATAACGAGACGGCGCGCGGTTGGTTTGAGGGAACGGCCACCCCGCGTCAGCGCGAGCAGGCAGCCCTGTACACCCATCAGCAGGCCGGCGAACCCATGGCAGATGCACTCAATCGCACCATCGCCGCCAGCGTGAGCGACACGTGCATCTACACCATGCAGGACCTGCTCAACTTGGGCAACGAGGCGCGCATCAACACCCCTGCCACGTTGGGCGGCAACTGGACCTGGCGCATGCTCGACGGCGCCATCACCCGCGAGCTCGAGCACAAACTCACCGACTGGACCGAGACCTACTTCCGCATCCCGTCGGAAGCCGAAATCGAGCTTCCTCAATAGGAGCTACCGCGCCCGACCCCTCCCCACCGTGCGGACGCGCTTGCTTTTTCCCGCGCGAGGCCACCCCAATCCCCTCGCGCGGGCTTCTTATGAATTGCAGACATGAAACAACCCATCACAGGAGAAAACATGCCCCAAATTAACCTCATGGAACTCGCCGAGCAGTCTTTTGGCACCTCGCTCGAGCAGCTCGACGACCGTCGCATTTACAAGCTGCTGGTCAAACTCGTGCAGGAGCGCTCCGCCGCCTGCCCGCTCAACAACGGCAAGAAAAAGCTCTATTACATTTCCGCCGAATTTTTGATCGGCAAGCTGCTCATCAACAACATGATCGACCTCGGCATCTACGATGAGGTTAAGGACCAGCTCACCGCCGCAGGCCACGACCTCAACAAGATCGAGGAGTTCGAGGTCGAGCCGTCGCTCGGCAACGGCGGCCTGGGCCGCCTGGCCGCATGCTTCCTGGATTCCATCGCCACGCTGGGCTTGACCGGCGATGGCGTGGGCCTCAACTATCACTACGGCCTGTTCCGTCAGCGCTTTGTCGACAACCAGCAGAAGGCCGTCCCCGACGAGTGGCTCGGTGAGCAGGACATCCTAGTCGACGACGGCCGCTCCTACACCGTCGAGTTCGGCGATTTTGCCGTTACCTCCAAGCTCGTCAACATCGACGTGCCCGGTTACGGCCAGCCCACCAAGAACCGTCTGCGCCTGTTCGACCTGGCGAGCGTCGACGACGGCCTGGTCCCCGGCAGCTCCATCGACTTCGACAAGACCGAGATCGCCAAGAACCTCACCTTGTTCCTCTACCCCGACGATTCCGACGAGCAGGGCCGCCTGCTTCGCGTCTATCAGGAGTACTTCATGGTGAGCAACGCCGCCCAGCTCCTGATCGACGAGGCCGTCGAGCGCGGCAGCAACCTGCACGATCTGGCCGACTACGCCGTGGTCCAAATTAACGACACGCACCCCACCATGGTCATCCCCGAGCTCATTCGCTTGCTTACCACCGAGCATGGCATCGAGTTTGACGAGGCCGTGACCATCGTACGCTCCATGGTCGCCTACACTAACCACACGATCCTTGCCGAGGCGCTCGAGAAGTGGCCGCTCGCCAGCCTGCAGAAGGTCTCCCCTGCCATCGCCGACATTATCGTCAAGCTCGATGAGATCGCGAAAGCCGAGCACGATGACCCGCGCGTCGCCATCATCGACGAGCACGACACCGTCCACATGGCCCACATGGACATCCACTTTGGCTTCTCCATCAACGGCGTAGCCGCCCTCCACACCAAGATCCTGGAGGACACCGAGCTTCATCCGTTCTACGAGATCTATCCCGAGAAGTTCTCCAACAAGACCAACGGCATCACCTTCCGCCGCTGGATCCATGGAGCCAACCCCGCGCTCGCCAGCCTGCTCGACGATGTAATCGGCACCGACTGGCGCAGCACCGGCGATCTGAACAAACTCGCCAAGTTCGCCGACGACAAGGACGTTCTTGAGCGCCTGGCCGCCACCAAGGTCGAGGCCAAGGCCATCATGCGCCAGTTCATGGCGCTCGAGCAGGGCGTGACCATTCCCTCCAACGCCATCATCGACGTCCAGGTCAAGCGCATCCACGAGTACAAGCGTCAGCAGATGCTCGCGCTCTACATCATCTGGAAGTACTTCGATATCAAGAACGGCAACAGGCCTAAGCACCCTGTCACCATCATCTTTGGCGGCAAGGCGGCGCCTGCCTACACTATCGCGCAGGACATCATCCATCTGATCCTGACGCTGTCGCAGTGGATTGCAAACGACCCCGACGTGGCTCCCTACCTGCAGGTTGTCATGATCGAGAACTACAACGTCACCGCCGCCGAGCGCGTGATCCCCGCCGCTGACATCTC
This sequence comes from Collinsella sp. AM24-1, assembly GCF_003470325.1. Taxonomy (NCBI): domain Bacteria; kingdom Bacillati; phylum Actinomycetota; class Coriobacteriia; order Coriobacteriales; family Coriobacteriaceae; genus Collinsella; species Collinsella sp. AM24-1. The sequence goes on from NZ_QRHM01000031.1 coordinate 11,611, forward strand.
CGAGCAGATCAGCCTGGCCTCCAAGGAGGCGAGCGGCACCTCCAACATGAAGTTCATGCTCAACGGCGCCCTAACCCTGTGCACGCTCGACGGTGCCAACGTGGAGATTGCCGAGCTCGTGGGCGACGAGAACATCTATACCTTTGGTGCCTCGTCCAAACAGGTCGAGCAGCTCTACGCCGACGGCACCTACAACGCCGGTGCGCTCTACCGCAAGCCCGGCATTAAACTGCTGGTGGACTTCATCACCAACCCGGCCTTTATGGCAACCGGCAACGCCGAGCGCCTGCAGCGCCTGCACGACGACATTAAGGGCAAGGACTGGTTTATGGCCTTGCTCGACATTGAGGAGTACATCCAGACCAAGGAGCGCGTGCTGGCCGACTACGAGGACCAGGACGCCTGGATGCGCAAGGCGCTCATCAATATCGCCAACGCCGGCACCTTCTCGTCCGACCGTACGATCTCCCAGTACAACGACGAGATCTGGCACCTGGACTAACCCATTCCCCTTACCCATTCTCTTGAGGAACGGAGTCGTGGCAACACGGCTCCGTTTTTTGTGCCCGCACGTTACCCTGTGATCCAACTCGGCCAAACAATCTCGATCCATAACAACTACTCAACCAAAACGGTCCCAGCCGTTACAGATTGAGACATACCGGCCCCTCCCCTTGGGTTTATCTCAATCTGTAACATCTAGCAGGTGAAATTCGCCTTTGGTGTTACAGATTTAGATGAAATGGTTAGCTCAGCGGAACCGTCTCGATCTGTAACATCTAACGTCCGAAATCGGCCCTATCCGTTACAGATCGAGACAAACGACGGTCAGACAGTCCCAACACAAAGAAAGGCTCCCCTCTCGCCCAGTGGACGGGAGGGGAGCCTTATATGTGACCGCGGCAAAAGGATGGCAAAGCCGCAGTCGCCCAAAGGGAGGGCCTGGATGCACCGGGCCTAGATCAGGTTCTTGCCAGACACCTTATCGAAGAGATGGGTCGCGTTCTTCTCGAACTTGAACCAGATGGGGTCGCCAGCCTTGAGCGCGCCCTTGGCCTCGAGGTCGACGACGGGGATAATCAGGACAAACTGGCCGTCGGGAGCGGTCACGTGGACATGCTCGGTCGAGCCCATGAGCTCGGTCACCTCGACGGTGCCCTGGAGCGCACCCTCCTCGCCCTTGTCGGCAAGCAGGATCTGCTCGGGGCGCACGCCGGCCGTAATCTCCTTCACGTCGCCGCCGTCCCAGTTGAGAGCAAGCTGAGCGCAGGTCTCGGGGGCGAGCGCCACGTTCATATCCTCGGTCTTGACGGTAAAGCCGTTGCCCGAGCGCACCAGCTGGGCATCGAAGAAGTTCATCTGCGGCACGCCGATGAAGCCGGCGACGAAGATGTTCGCGGGATGGTTGAAGACCTCCTGCGGGGTGGCGATCTGCTGGACGACGCCGTCCTTCATGACCACGATGCGGTCGCCGAGGGTCATAGCCTCGGTCTGGTCGTGGGTAACGTAGATGAAGGTGCCCTTGATCTCGTGACGCAGCTTAATGAGCTCGGCGCGCATCTGGTTACGAAGCTTGGCATCCAGGTTGGACAGCGGCTCGTCCATCAGGAAGACCTTGGGGTCACGCACGATGGCGCGGCCGATGGCGACGCGCTGGCGCTGGCCGCCAGAGAGCGCCTTGGGCTTACGGTCGAGGTACTCGGTAATACCCAGGATCTCGGCAGCGGAGCGAACCTTGCGGTCGATCTCGTCCTTGGGGACCTTCTTGAGCTCGAGCGTAAATGCCATGTTCTCGTACACCGTCATATTGGGGTACAGAGCGTAGCTCTGGAACACCATGGCGATGTCGCGGTCCTTGGGCGCCACGTCGTTGACGCGCTTGCCGTCGATGAGCACGTCGCCGGAGGTGATGTCCTCCAGGCCGGCGACCATGCGCATCGTCGTGGACTTACCGCAGCCAGAAGGGCCAACGAGGACGATGAACTCCTGGTCGTGAACGGTGAGGTTGAAGTCCTCTACAGCGAGCACACCGTCCTCGGTAACCTTGAGGTTGTGCTTCTTCTCCTCGGTCTTCTTCTTTTTGCCAAAGAAGCCCTTCTTTTTTGACTCGTTGTTGGGATACACCTTCTGAACATGTTTGAGAACGATCTCGGCCATGTCTCTACCTTTCGATACGCGGCGCCGCGCTGAGGGGCGCCGCCAAAACTTGCAAAACAGTTACGGCATCAGCCCTTGACGGCACCTGCCACCACACCGTCGATGATGTACTTCTGGCAGAAGATGTACATGATGACGATGGGGACAACGACCATCATGATGCAGGCCATCATGGGGCCGAGCTCGACGTGGCCATAGCCGCCGCGGAAGTACTGGATCAAAATAGGAATGGTCTTGTACTTGGTGGAGTCGAGCGTAAGGTAGGGCAGCAGGTAGTCGTTCCAGACCCACATGGTCTCGAGGATGCCGACCGAAAGATAGGTGGGCTTCATGATGGGGAGAACGATCTTAAAGAACACCTGGACCGGGTTGCAGCCGTCAATCATGGCCGCTTCCTCAATCTCGAGCGGGATGTTCTTGACGAAGCCGGCGAACATAAAGACCGCGAGGCCCGCGCCAAAACCGAGGTAGATGAAGCAGATGTTAAACGGCGTGTTAAAGCCGATGCGGTCCGCGAGGTTGGACAGCGTGAACATGAGCATCTGGAACGGTACGACCATCGAGAAGACGAACAGGTAATAGAAGAAGTTCGAGATCTTGCTGTTGACGCGCACCACGTACCAAGCGCACATGGAGCAGCACACCAGAATCAGCACGACCGACGTGACCGTGATGATAAGCGAGTACATAAACGCCGAGGCAAAGCCCTGCTCGTTCAGAGCGTGCACGTAGTTTGCGAGGCCGTTGAACGTCTCGGGCGTGAGCAGATCGAACGCCGTGGTGGTGCTGATTGCGGTCCCCTTCTTAAAGGAATTGAGCGCAATCATGAACACAGGGTAGATCCACGCGAGCGACAGAATCGTAAAGAAGATCGAGAGCGCGCGGTTAATAGCCTTATCGCGTTTCATTACTGCTGCACCTCCTTGGACCTCGTGGCCTTAAGCTGGATCATAGAAATAGCGACAACCAGGATGCAGAAGATAACTGCCTTGGCCTGACCGATGCCCTGCCATGCGATGCCAGCACGCGAATAGAACGTGTTGTAGATGTTCAGGGCGAGCATCTCGGTGGAGTGCGCCGGGGCACCACCGGTAAGGGCGAGGTTCTGGTCGAACAGCTTAAAGCCGTTGGTGATGGACAGGAACAGGCAGATGGTGATGGTCGGCATCAGGTTGGGGATCTTAACCTTCCAAAACGTCTGCCATGCCGTAGCGCCGTCGACCTTGGCGGCCTCGATGTAATCAGACGGAATGGACTGCAGACCGGCGATGTAGATGATCATCATGTAGCCGACCTGTTGCCACAGGGTCAGGATGATAAGGCCCCAGAAGCCAGCGGCGGAGTTGAGGGCGATAAGCTGGGCACCCACGTTGGAGAGCAGGCAGTTGATCAGAATCTGCCAAATGTAACCCAGTACAATGCCGCCAATCAGGTTAGGCATAAAGAAAATCGTACGGAAGATGTTGGTGCCCTTGAGCGCCTTGCGAGTGAGCGCCTGCGCAATGGCCAGCGCGATCACGTTGATGAGCACCGTCGACAGGAAGGCAAACGCCACGGTAAAGAAGAACGACGTGGAGAACTGCGGGTCGGTCAGTGCGCGCACGTAGTTCTCGATACCGACAAAGTGCGCGTTATTGATGGTAATAAACTGGCAGAACGAGAGATAGAAACCCTGGATAAAGGGAATCACGAACCCGATCATAAACGCCAGGCACGTGGGCAGCATAAAGAGCGGCCACCAGCGCTTGAGTGCTTTGCCCATAGAAGGGTCCTTTCAATATGCAGGGGGCGGGCAAACCTACGTCTGCCCGCCCCCTGTCGCTAATCAGATAGCTTGGGCAGCAACTGCTTACTCGGAAGCAGCCTTCTCGGTCTTCCAGCCATCGACGAAGGCGTTCTTGACGCCGTCCCACTTGGTGTTGTCGGCAGCATAAGCGATGAGAGCCTGCTTGAGGTTCTTCTTCCACTCCTCGGAGGGGATGTAAACGAAGTCCCAAGCGACGGTCTTCTTGCCGTCCTTGGCCATAGCAACGGCCTGCTGAGAGAAGACGTTGGTGGTCTCCTTAGCGCTCTTGAACGGGGCGGTCAGACCCATCTTGTCAGCGATGATGCTGGTGGCGGTGTCAGAAGTGACGCACCAATACATGAAGTCCTCGGTGGCCTTCTGGGCATCCTCGGAAGCCTGGGAGCTGACGCACCAGTAGTTCTCGCCGCCGGAGCACAGGCCCTGGTTCTCCTCGCCGTCGACGCCGATGTAGATCGGCAGCATGCCGAGCTGGTCGTCGGTCATACCGGCCTTGGTGAGGTCGGCGTAGGCCCAAGAGCCGTTCTGATAGAAGACGGCCTTGCCGGTTGCGAACTCGTTGGTGGCGTCGTCACCGGTCTTGGAGGCGAGCTGCGAAGGATCGCAGGTGGAGTCGGTGATGTACAGGTCGAAGATCTGCTTAAAGTTGTCGAGATACTCGCCCTTGATCTCGTCGTCCTCCTGGTTGTGCTCCTTCTCGAACTCGTAGTAGAGCGGGAGGTTGGCGAGGTGGGTGGTGTAGCGCCAGCTGGAGGAGTCATCCATGCCGGCGGAAGTGAAGGCACCGTCAACGCCGAGCTCGTCCTTGCGGGCCTGGATGTCATCGGCGCAAGCCTTCAGCTTGTCGAAGGAGTTGATGTCCTCGGCCTTGTAGCCGGCCTTCTCGAGGAGCTCCTTGTTGTAGATGATGCCGTAGCTCTCCTGAACCCAGTCGATACCCAGATCCTTGCCGTCGGACTGCAGCGCCAGGGAGTCGTCGATGAGCTCGCCGCGGAGCTTGGTGTCGGAAAGATCGGCGCAGTAGTCCTTCCAGTTCTTAAGGCCGGTGGGGCCGTTGACCTGGAACAGCGTCGGAGCGGAGCTCTTGGACATCTCGGACTTGAGCTTCTCCTCGTAGGTGTTGGAGGCGGCGGTCACGATCTTGACCTCGACGCCCTTCTCCTTCTTGTACGCCTTGGCGATCTCCTTCCACTCCTTGTCGACCTCGGGCTTGAACTGGAGGAAGTAGACCTCGGCAGCGTCACCAGAAGCAGAGGAGCCAGAGCCGGCAGAACCACCGCAGCCCACGAGACCCAGACCAAGAACCGCAGCCGCGGAGCCAGCGAAGCCCAGGAACTGCCTTCTGCTCATTTCGTTCTTCATTACAATCCACCCTTTCACACCGTGGCGGCACCCTTTGCCGCCGCCTTCGGAGATTGGCTCGGGGACTTTGCCCCTTTTGCTGATTTGTACAATACGCTATTTGGCTAGTTGTTTGAACAAGTATTACTAGAGCGGTAGAAAAACTTCGGTGAACGGTAATTTCAACTTGATACTTGACAAGTTTTGTATAAACAATTACTTGTTATCGAATGCAGAGAAAACGCCCGGTCAAGCCGATGCATCGTCGGTTTGACCGGGCGTTTTCTCTTTGAGGACATGAGTCTCGTCAGGCTGCGAGCTAGCCGGCTATCGCTTGGAGTTAACGCGGTAGTGGAAGATCTCGGGGTGTGTGCGAGCGTGCGTCACCTCAAATAAGATGCCGTCCGAGGTGTACGACTGGCTCTCCATAACGGCGACGCAGTTGTACTTGCCAAGGTCCAAGTAGCTGCAGTCCTCATCGTTGGCAAGCTCGACGCTCACCGTACGGCGGCTCGCCATCACTTTGACGCCACGCTTGTGCTCCAGATAGTCGTAGATAGAGCTTGCCGCAATCTCGGGGGTCAGGCCCTTGGCGATCGACTCCAAAAAGTAGCCGTGGTCCACCTGGCGCGCGCTGCCGTTGAGGCTTCGGACACGCACGACGCGAATCAGCTCCTCGCCCACCTTAAAGCCAAGGCGGCGCGACAGTTGCTCAGTGCAAATCAAATGTTCAAAAGACTTGACCTCGGTCGATGCGACGGCATTGTTGCGTTTTGCGAACTCGCCAAACGACTCAACCTCTTCGAGTGCGCCCAGCATGTCGGTTTCGCCCTTAAGCCAAATAACGCGCACGCCCTTGCCGTGTATAGGCTGCACAAACATCTGGTCGGCCAGCATGCTCAAGGCGCGTCGAACGGTATTGCGCGTGCAGCCAAACTCCGCGGTCAGCTCGGCTTCGGTTGGCAGCATCTCCTGAAACGCATAGGTCCCGTTAATGATGCGCGAACGGATCTCGCGGTAGATTCCTTCGTAAATCGCTTTTGGCATAACTTCACCTCTAATGAATATGTATGGCTAGGCACGATAGCATTTCTTAAAGTTGTTTAAACCGATTATCGGTAAAGTACGGATTATTTACCGTCGACGGTTCCCCCGAAACCCAAATCGGACCGAATCAAAACCGTCAATGCGGCAAGCAGCCAGTCCTCTACAATGAGTTCATTGTTTAAACGTTCTTGCTCGCACAGCATGTTGCATCCGGAAGGCATATTATGCTGCAGAAAATCCAACGCTTTGGCGGGGCAATGTTCGCGCCCGCCATGCTGTTTTCTATATCAGGCCTCATGGTCGGCATCTCCGCCCTCGCCACGACCGTAGACATCGTCGGTGACCTCGCCGTATACGGAACCCCTTGGTACGTTTTCTGGACCATCATCCAGCGCGGCTCGTGGACGGTCTTTAAACGTCTCCCGCTCCTTTTTGCCGTAGCGCTGCCTATCGGTCTTGCCCAAAAGCAACCGGCACGCTGCTGCCTCGAGGCACTCGTGGCCTATTTTGCCTATTGCTTCTTTTTGAGCGAGATCATTAAGCTGAGCGGAGACAACCTTGGGCTTAAGTACCCATCATCTTTGACCCCCGCCAGCGGTATCACCGTCATCGACGGCATCAAGACGCTCGACACCGGCATTATCGGCCCGCTGGCGGTATCGGCAACCGTCGTCGCCATCCATGACCGCTTCTACGATGCCAAGGTTCCCGATTGGCTCGGCACCTTCTCGGGTTCCTCGCTGGTCTACCTCATCAGCTTTTTTGCCGTGTTTGCCCTTGCCGCCATCTCGGCCGCCATCGTGCCCTTCGCATACGCCGTAACCGAAACGCTGCGCCACGCACTTGCGGGCGTCGGCCCCTTCGGCGTGGGCATCTTTGTGTTTTTGGAGCGAGCACTCGAGCCCATGGGGCTGCACCACCTGCTCTATATGCCCATCTATTACGACAATCTGGTCATTCACGACGGTATTTACGCCACGTGGACCAACCTGCTCCCCATTCTCTCCCATAGCACGCGCCCTTTAAATGAACTTGCGCCCTGGGCAGGTTTTACCGCCACCGGCTGGGGCAAGCTCTTTGGCCTTCCCGCCATCGCGGCAGCATTCTATTTCACCGCCAAACCCGAACGCCGCGCCGGCCTTAAGGTCATCCTTTTGCCCGCCATCGTCGCCTCGGTGGTCTGCGGTGTCACCGAGCCGCTCGAGTTTCTCTTTATGTTCACCTATCCTGGACTCTTTTTGCTCTACGCCGTCCTATCCTCCTGCCTTGCCATGACCATGAACTTCTTCGGTATCGTCGGCATCTTCTCGGGCGGTCTCATGGAAATGACGGCCTTCAACTTCATCCCACTCATGCGAATGCATGCCGGCTCCTACCTTTTGGCGCTCGGTATCGGTCTGATGTTTAGCGCTGTCTTTTTTCTGGTCTTCCGGGGCCTCATTCTGGCTTTCGACCTAAAAACCCCAGGCCGCGAGGATCATATCGCCAGCGATGCGGCGCTCGCACGTCTGACGGGAAAAAGCTCTGCCAAAGAAGGCGCGGCCCAAAACGGCACCGACAACCAATCATCCCAAGATCATCTGCTTGCTGAGCAAGTCGTTGCGCTCTTGGGTGGCGTTAGCAATATTGTAGGAGCGACCAATTGCGCCACGCGTCTGCGCGTTGAGGTCGCAGAACCTTCCGTTGTCGCAGACAACGCAGCCTTCGTCGCGGCGGGCGCCAAGGGCCTCATCATTACGGGCAAGACCGCCCAGGTGATTATTGGCATCTCCGTTCCCCGCGTTAAAGAGCATTTTGACCAGATCATGGGCCTCGAGCCGGGATTTGTGCCCACCACCTCGGCCTCCCCTGCCGCCAGCGCAGCCCATAAGCGCGGCGATATCTGCTTCTTCGATATCGACGGAACACTCGCCTGGCAAGACCCTCGAGTGGCACAAGAGCTTCCCGAGAGCGAGCGAGACCTCTCCCCCTATCCCAATGAAGCGGTCTCGCAAGCCATCCGTGATTTTGTCGCCAAGGGCAATATGGCGTTTATCTGCACAGGGCGCACGCTGAGCTGCATCCATCCAAAGCTGCTCGAGCTGCCCTGGACCGGCATCGTCTGCCTCGCGGGTGGCTATGTCGAACTTGAGGGACACGTGATTCGCGATTTGGCGATGACGCCCGGCATGCTGCAGCGCCTTGCTCCCATTCTTGAGCAATCGGACGAAGTGATTCGTTTTGAGGGACTCAATGGCGTCGTTCGCATGAGTGCCGATGCGCCCGACGCCCCGGGATACGCCCGCACCGTGGGCGATGCAATTACGCAGCTGCAACATTACAGCGCCTACAAGATCTTAATGTCCACGTCGCTTGCCAACCGCATCGCTCAGGATCAAGCGTTTGAGCCGCTGCTCTGCTTTAACGAGCTCGAGCTCGAAGTGGCCGAGATTTCGCCTCGCGAATGCACCAAGCGCGAGGGTATCCAGTCCGTACTCGACGCCCTCGATCCCCACCACGGAACCGTATACGGCATCGGCGACGCCAGCAATGACGTCTCGCTGATGAACGCCGTCGACGTTGGCATCGCCATGGGCAACGCGCCGGACTTCCTCAAGGAAAAGGCCGACTATGTCACCGACAGCATCGACCACGACGGCGTCGTCACCGCGCTCGAACACTTTGGGCTTATCTAGCCAAGCCCCTACCGCACTTGCGGCCGCATGGACCAATCGTCTTCAACCGCCGCGCTCGACGCCCTAATGTGGCAATATGTTGTCTGCATAATGCAACGATGCAACCTATCAAAGAATGCGAGAACCCGTGTCCAGTCCGTTTACCAGCTTTTTAGCCCAGCACTTTGACCAGATTAACGACTATCTGGCCACGTTCTTTGACGGACAGGCGACTTCCGCCGATATCGAGCGCTACCTGTATACCCCGCTCTCGGCATTTACGGCAAACGCTGGCAAGCGCCACCGCCCGCTCATCTGCATGCTCGCCGCCACTGCGGTAGGCGGCAGCTTTGAGAGCGCCCGCAGCGCAGCGGCGGCCATCGAGCACTTTCAGTCGGGCGCACTCATCCACGACGACATCGCCGACAACGGGCAGATTCGTCGCGGCAAGCCCTGCATGCACCTTACCGAGGGCACCGGTCTTGCCATCAACTGCGGTGACCTGGCGCTCACCATGGTCACCAAGACGGTTCTCGACGACCCCACACTCAACGCAGACGTGAAGCTTCGCGTGCTCCACGAGCTTACCGAAATGATCGTCCGTACCATCGAGGGCCAGGCGCTCGACCTGGGCTGGGTCCGCGACGGGCGCTTTGACATTTCGGTCGACGATTATCTGGACATGGCGACGCACAAGACCGCGTACTACAGCGGAGCAACGCCGCTTGCCGCCGGAGCCATTATCGGCGGCGGCAGCGAAGAGCAGATTGAGGCACTGCGCGCCTTTGGGCTGCACACGGGCCTTGCCTTCCAGATTCAAGACGACCTGCTCAACTTGATCGGCACCAAGGAGGCCGCCAACAAGGACTTCCGCACCGATATCACCGAGGGCAAGCGCACCCTCGTTGCCGTGCATGCCCTGTCAGACGAGCGCTATCACGACGAGATCGAGGCAATCCTTTCCTCGGGCACCGAGGACCCTGCGCAGCTCGCACGCGCCGTGGAGATCTTCCAGGAGACCGGCTCCATCGATTACGCCCACACCTATGCGCTCGACCTGACCGCTAAGGCCAAGGCCGCTATCGAAGGCGTCGAGCTCGACCCGCATGCGCGCGAGCTCTTCCTCTCAATGGCAGATTTCTTTGTGGAGCGTCTTAACTAGCGGGGGTCATAAAACCTGTGGGCAGCGAGTTTGGGTACAAGTTGCTACACTATTGAGTGCATGTTTATAAATTGTCTCGCGTTGTCTATCCGACACACGCTCAAAATAGTACGAATGGTACGCCGAAAGGGGTTCGTTCATGGAACCTATTACCACGGGCATGCAGGGAGCAGCCGTCGAGGATGTTCAGTCCCGCCTTCTGCAGCTCGGCTATACAATCGATGACGCCGAGGTTGTCGACAAGCGCTTTGGCACCACCACTGAGCAGGCCGTCAGCACCTTCAGGCTCGACAGCGGCCTTGCTGCCGGTCATGCCGTCGATATCCCCTGTTGGAGCGCCCTGGTCGACGCCTCGTATAAGCTGGGCGACCGCACTCTGTATCTGCGCATGCCCAATTTCCATGGCGCCGATGTGCAGGCCCTGCAGCGCGCTCTCAACGTTTTGGGCTTTGCCTGTGGCGAAGACGACGGCTACTTTGGTCCGCATACCGAGGCCGCCCTGCAGCAGTTCCAGGAAAATGTCGGCCTGTTTGCCGACGGCATGGCCTTCCAGGACACCTACGCCTACATCAACCGCCTGCACCATGTGTGGGAGGGCAAGCCCTCGGTCACCGAAGCCGAGTCCCGCATCGGTTTTGCTCGCGCCGCCAACGTGCTCGAGCGCTTCCAGATTGCCGTCATCGGCGAGGACCCCATTGCGCGCAGCGTAGCATCGCGCATGTGGAACATCGCCACGGCGACGACCGACAGCAGCGGCATGATGCTTTGCGATTCCGAGGTTCCGACCGACGTTGACCTGGTGCTCGAGATCGCAAGCGACGAGTTGCCTGCAGACGCCGCCCCGCGCGCCACGATCGCCCTCGCCGAGTGCCACAACCTGGCCCAACGCATCCGTACCGCCAATGTTGCCGCACAGCAAAAGCCGGCACGAATTCGCATCGAGCTCACCGGCATGACGCGTTACAACGGCACCTTTACCGCAAGCGACGCGCAGACCCTCGCCGTCCGCCTTCTCGATGGCGTTTGCGATGCCCTCGCAGATTAGGTAAACTAGACGAGTTGCTTTTGAGCAACACCAGACATTGGGACGTAGTTCAACGGTAGAACTCCGGTTTTTGGTGCCGGCTGTTGGGGGTTCGAGTCCCTCCGTCCCAGCCCCAAAGAACATAGCGCTCCAGGCTCTTATGAACCTGGAGCGCTTTTTCGTGGGCAAGCGGAGGGATTCGAACCCGCAAGGGTGCGGAGCTGAGGAAACGCGAAGCGTTTTCCAGCGCAGCACGCAAGGAGCGAAGCGACGCAGCGGGGCGCGGATGCCGCAGGCAGACGCGGAATCCCTCCGTCCCATACCAGCAACGGGCTCCCCGCATCTCGACTTTCCAGCCAAACCGGCACTTAGGGGCGCTCCCAAAGTGCCGGTCATAGCTTCTCCTACAGAACGAGAAGTTGCAAAAGGTAGATTTTCAGGCATGTCCCAAAAATCCACCCTCAAAAGACAGGCGCCCCAAGCCCATTAGGACCAAGAGCGCCTTACATCTAGAAAATATCAGCCCAGTTCCGAAAAGCGAGCCGTCTGCGACAACCAAGTAGCCGCCGGCCCCGGGAGAGCGGGGACACCGACTTAGGTTTATCGCGAGTTCCGCACGAACAGGAGGCCACTTAATGT
>NZ_QRHM01000032.1:0-18008 GCF_003470325.1 Collinsella sp. AM24-1
ACGGGGCGGAATGTCAATCCTGGTCTAACAGAGCCTTATTTTTTCTTCTAATTATTTTTAAAATAGCAGGTAGATTGCCTGATAAATGTTTTATGTTCCTTATGCACCATACATACCAGCAAGAATCGGGCCTGGCATCTCCGGTTTGCTCCGCAGTGTCAGACCATGTCACGTACGCCCACGACATGGAGGTACCCCATGGATATGATCTCGTTTCTCGCCTCCGAACCCTTCGACCGCAGCGGTGATACGCCGCTCTATGTCCAACTTAAACATCGAATCGCCCTGCTTATCGCCAGCCAGGCGTTCGACACCAAGACGCCGCTGCCACGCGAGCTCGAAATCTGTGAGCGGCTAGAGTTATCGCGCGCGACCGTGCGCCGCTGTTTCCAAGATCTCGTCATCGAGGGGCGCGTGGTGCGCAAACGTGGGCAGGGCACGTTCATCAAACCCCAAACCTCAGCACCCGGCATCGACCTGGCCCTGAATTTCAGCGCGCGGATGCGCGAAGCGGGACGGGTTCCGAGCTCGCAGATTCTCGCCTTTTCAAGCATACCGGCCGTCCGCGGCATCGCCTCCGGGCTCAAAGTGCCCGAGGGGACACCCGTCTGGGAGATTCGCCGCCTGCGTCTCGCCAACGACAAACCCATGGAGCTCAACTACGTCTATATCCCCGTGTCACTTTGCCCCGAGCTCACACGCAAAGACGTGGATGGCTCGCTCTACGCCTACATCGCGGAAAAGACCGGCATCCTGCCCGCAAGCGTCGATGCCGTCTACGAGACGGTCAACCTCGACAAGCATGAGGCGCGCCTTTTGGGACAGAACACCGGTAAGGCGGCGATGCGCATCGTGCGTTCGACCTACGACAAGACGGGAACCCCGTTCGAGGTAGGCGTGCTCATCAGCTGCGACGGTCAGGCAAAGCTGCACGTGCACATCGCCGCCGACAAAACAACCTTCACCGCCACAGCCCAATAAATCCAAAACGTGGGCTCCGCCGTTCGAACGAACGGCGGAGCCCACACTCACTTTCTTTTTCAGCCCTAGTCATCGCGCAAAGCCCCTTCGGCAGCACACGGTGCAGCCGAGTCACCGTAGGCCGGGGCGGGAGGCGGTCCTTTCTCTCGGAAAACTTCGCGAAGCCCAGTTTCCGAGAGAAAGTGTCCGGCTGCCGCCCCGGCCGACCAGGTCACATTACACCGTGTGCTGCGGCAGGTCCTGCAGGGCGATGACGTCCATGCCCATGTCGTTGGCGCTGCCGTGACCCTGCTGGTCCTCGCGCACCGCCTCGATGGCACTCACGTACGTGTTGGCCGCAGACATCGCGGTCACGCAGGTCACACCGCGGCGCACCGCCTCGGTGCGCAGCAGATAGCCGTCGCCGCGCGAGCCCGGACCGTACGGCGTATTGACGATCACCGCAATCTTGCCGTCGGCGATCAGGTCGCCGATGTTGGGGCGCTCGCCGTCGTGCGGGCCGCTAATCTTCTCCACGACCTCGCACGTCACGTTGCCGCCGCGCAGCACGCGCGCCGTACCCTCGGTGGAGCAGATATCAAAGCCCAGGTAACGCAGGATACGCGCGACCGAAAGGATGTGGCGCTTGTCGCGGTCGCACACGCTGATGAATACCTTGCCGGCGCTCGGGTCGGGCAGCTTGTAGTCAATCGCCAGCTGCGTCTTGGCGTATGCCTCGGGATAGCTCTTGGCGATACCCATGACCTCGCCCGTCGACTTCATCTCGGGCCCCAGGATGACGTCGGCGCCCGGGAAACGACCCCAGGGCATGACGGCTTCCTTCATGCAGAACCAGTCCAGCTGACGTTCGTCGCTCGGCAGGCCCAAGCTCGCGATGGAATCGCCTGCCATGATACGCGCCGCGCATTTGGCCAGCGGCACACCGGTGGCCTTGGAGATAAACGGCACGGTACGGCTGGCGCGCGGGTTGGCCTCGATCACGTAGACGGTCTCGCCCTTGATGGCATATTGCACGTTGACCAGACCGCGGACTCCCAGCGCCATCGCGATGCGGCGCGTGGTCTCGCGGAGCTTCGCCTGCAGGCTCTCGCTAAAGCTGAACGGCGGGATGCAGGTCGCGGAGTCGCCGGAGTGAATACCGGCTTCCTCGATATGCTCCAGGATGCCGCCGATGTATACCTCTTCGCCATCGCACAGGGCGTCGACGTCGGACTCGATCGCACCCTCCAGGAAGCGGTCCAGGTACACCGGGTAGTCGGGGCTAATGCGCGCAGCCTCGGCCATGTAATCGCGCAGATGCTCGGCATCGTAGGCGATCATCATGCCGCGGCCGCCCAGCACATAGCTCGGGCGCACCAGCAGCGGATAGCCGATGTGCGCGGCCACGGCCTCGGCCTCCTCAAACGAGGTGGCCTGGCCCGCCGGCGGGTACATGATGCCCAGCTTGTCGAGCAGAGCGGCGAAGCGCTCGCGGTCCTCGGCAAAGTCGATGGCGTCGGGCTTGGTACCCATGATGTTCACGCCGCTCTCCTCGAGCATGCGCGCCAGCTTAAGCGGGGTCTGACCGCCGAGCGTCACCACGACGCCGTCGGGTCGCTCAACATCGATGACATCCATGACGTCCTCGTAGGTGAGCGGCTCAAAGTACAAGCGGTCCGAGGTGTCGTAGTCAGTCGAGACGGTCTCGGGGTTGCAGTTGACCATGATGGTCTCAAAGCCGCGGGCCGCCAGCGCGTAGCTCGCGTGCACGCAGCAGTAATCGAACTCGATACCCTGGCCAATGCGGTTGGGACCGGCGCCCAGGATCATCGCCTTGGGCTTGTCCGCCGGCGTGGTCTCGTCGGGAGCCACGCACTTCTTGGCATCCGGACTCGTGCGGTAGATGTTCTCGTACGTCTTGTAGTGGTACTCCGTGGCGCTCGAGAACTCCGCAGCGCAGGTATCGACCGTCTTCATGCTGGGAACCACGCCCAGACCCTTGCGATAGGCGCGCACAAAGCGCTCGTCCGAGCCGGTCAGCGCGGCGATCTCGGCGTCGCTCGTACCGTACTGCTTGAGCAGGCGCATCGCGTCGGCGTCGATATCCTCCACACGCAGGCCGCGGATGCTCTCCTGGACCTGCACCATATCGTTGATACGGTTGAGGTACCACGGATCGATACCGCAGATGGCATGGATGCGAGCGATGTCCCAGCCACGGCGCAGGGCCTCGACCACAAAGAAGATGCGATGCTCGGTCGGGGTTGCCACGGCCTGAGCAAGCTCGTCGTCGCTCAGCTTATCGGCACCTTCCTTGCCGCCGGCGCAAATGCCCTGGTGGCCGTCCTCCAGCGAGCGCATAGCCTTGCCAAAGGCCTCCTCAAAGGTGCGGCCGATCGCCATGATCTCGCCCACGGCCTTCATGCGCGTGGTGAGCGTGGGGTCGGTACCCTTGAACTTCTCGAAGGCAAAGCGCGGCACCTTGACCACACAGTAGTCGATCGTGGGCTCAAAGCAGGCGGGCGTAGCCTTGGTGATGTCGTTGACGATCTCGTCGAGCGTATAGCCCACGGCCAGACGCGCGGCGGCCTTGGCAATGGGGAAACCCGTGGCCTTGGAGGCCAGCGCGGACGAGCGGCTCACGCGCGGGTTCATCTCGATGACGATCAGGCGGCCGGTGTTGGGGTTCACGGCAAACTGCACGTTGGAGCCACCGGTCTCGACGCCGATCTTCTCAAGAATGGCGAGCGAGGCCACGCGCATGCGCTGATACTCAAGGTCGGAGAGCGTCTGCGCCGGCGCCACGGTGATGGAGTCGCCGGTATGCACGCCCATGGGGTCGAGGTTCTCGATGGAGCACACGATGATGCCGTTGCCGGCGTGGTCACGCATGACCTCCATCTCATACTCTTTCCAGCCCTCGATAGACTCCTCGACCAGCACCTCGTGGGCGGGCGAGAGCTCGAGGCCCTGGCTCACGATGGAGACGAGCTCCTCGTGGGTGTGAGCGATGCCGCCGCCGGCGCCGCCGAGGGTAAAGCTCGGGCGCAGTACGCAGGGATAGCCCACGCGCTCGGCGATAGTCTCGGCGTCGGCCACGCTGTAGGCATAGCCCGAGCGCGCGACCTCCAGGCCAATCTCGGCCATGGCCTCGTTAAAGAGTTTGCGGTCCTCGCCGCGCTCGATAGCGGCAAGGTCGCAGCCGATCATCTCGACGCCGTACTTGTCGAGCGTACCGTCCTTTGCCAGCTCGACGGCGGCGTTCAGACCGGTCTGGCCGCCCAGCGTGGGCAGCAGCGCGTCCGGGCGCTCCTTCTTGATCACGCGCTCGATAAACTCGGCGGTGATGGGCTCGACATAGGTGCGGTCGGCCAAGCCCGGGTCGGTCATGATGGTCGCCGGGTTGGAGTTGACCAGGATGACCTCGAAGCCATCCTCCTTGAGCACCTTGCAGGCCTGGGCGCCGGAGTAGTCAAACTCGCAGGCCTGGCCAATGACGATGGGGCCCGAACCAATGACGAGGATACGCTTGATGTCAGTACGCTTGGGCATGTTAGTTCTCCTCGGTCTCAGTCTCGGCGAAATTCCAGCCAGCCAGGCGGTCCTTCGCGGTGTCGATGTCCAGGTAGTTCTCCTCGCCGTCCATGAGTCGCGTAAAGGCGGTAAAGAGATAGTGGGCATCGGTGGGGCCAGGCGAGGCCTCGGGGTGGTACTGGACCGAGAAGCACGGGGCTTCGAGCAGCTGGATGCCCTCGGCGGTGCCGTCGTTAAGGTTCACATGCGTCAGGCGAATGCGGCCGAAGCGCTCGTTCATCACGACCGGCGCGATTCCGCGGCGCACCCAAACGCGCAGATCTCCATCGACCGCATGCTCGGTCTCGCCGCCGGAAAGTTCGGGGACAAGCTTGCCCAAGCTGGGGAACAGCAGGCCAAAGCCATGGTTTTGCGCGGTAATCTCCACGCGACGGCTCACCAGGTTCATGACCGGCTGGTTGCCACCGCGGTGACCGAACTTAAGCTTTTCCATCTGAGCGCCGCAGGCCAGGCTGATCATCTGGTGACCGAGGCAAATGCCAAAGACCGGCACCTTGCCGATCAGCTGCTGCACCTGCTCGTAGGTCTCCACCACGGCGTCGGGGTCGCCGGGGCCATTGGACAAAAAGACACCGTCGGGATTCATGTCGAGCACCTGCTGGGCGGGCGTATCCCACGGCACGACGGTAAGGTCGCAGCCGGCGCGGACCAGCCCCTCCAGAATACCGCGCTTCACACCGCAGTCGTAGGCGACCACCTTGTGACGGGCAGGAGCGGCAGCCGCAAGTGCAAAGTCATGCGTGGCAGGCAGGTCGACGGCGGCAAAGGCGTGGGGCTCAGGGCAGCTCACGGTCTTGACCAGGTTCTCGCCTACCAGCGTGGGCGCTGCGGCCAGACGCTCGGCAAGCTCGTCGACGTCGAAGATCTCGGTCGAGATAATGCCCATCTTGGAACCATTATCGCGCAGATGGCGCACCAGGGCGCGGGTGTCGACACCCTCGATAGCGACGATGCCGTGAGCGCGCAGGTACTCCGGCACGCTGACGGCCGAGCGCCAGTTAGAAGGCGCGGCGCACATGTCGCGAACGATCATGCCGCGCATAGCCGGAGCGCTCGCAGGGCGCACGGCGTCGCCGGGGAAGGCCGACTGGACGTCGGTCTCGTCGATACCGTAATTGCCGATCTGCGGATAGGTCATGGTTACGATTTGGCCGGCATAACTCGGGTCGGTCATGACCTCAAAGTAGCCCTCGAGCGAGGTGTTGAAGCAGACTTCGCCGGTCGCGGTGCCCTCGGCGCCGCATGCACGTCCATAAAAAATGGTCCCATCCTCAAGATACAGGATGCAGGGACCACAGGTGCCCTTGCTGGTTTTGGCCAGCATACGCTGGCAAAGCTCGCTGGGCGCGAAGGTGCGGGCGGCAGCGCCCGCGGTATGGTTGTTCGCCATAGTTCTCCTTCCCGGTCTCACAGGACCGGCTTAAAGGTGTGTAGTTAGGCCTCGCGGTATTGTAACCGTAAGCATGCCTCATGGCGTTAATTTCATCGAAATGTTTACGAAATGATAATTATGACTTTCTATGCATAATGATTTTTCTAGGACGAGGATTAAAAATCATCCCGCGGGGCTTGTGGCTCACGCGGGATGATGACGTCTTACTTTTTCTTATCCTGCTCCAGCAGTTTGGACGGTGTGCGATCGGGCTTGCCGCCGCGGAAAATCTCGCGGCCATGCAGACGATGCTCCAGGTCACGTTCGGCCTTTTCCTCGTCAATCTTGGTCTGGCTCACCACCGGGTCCTCAATCAACGACGACACCGAGTTCACCTGCTTCTGAATGCGCTCGGCGATGGTGTCATCCATACTCACGATGCGCATCTTCCAGTCGATACTCGTGGCGTTGGATGAGCTCTTGGTCCACACGAACGTCAAAATGGCGCTCTGGTGGCCGCGCGCGGGGAACATGCCAAAGAAGGAATCGTGCTGAATGTTGCTATTCTCGTCGATATAGGCGTGAACGTTATACACCACGCGGTCGATCTTATCGTTGAGCAACGCGTTGGTCGCAAGCGCCGCGGCCTGAATCTGCCCGTTGGACAGCAGCTCGAGCTCGTTGGCAGACGATGTGTCCAACACCGTCACCTCGACCGTGCCCGTGCGTTCATCGGCTTCATCGACGGTAAAATCGAGCGGGAACTGCGTAAAGCCATTGCCCCACTCAAGGCCGCCCTTCAGCGCGGTCGAAACGGTATCGACCGAAACGCTCTCGGACAGGTTGGCGGTGTTCAGGCGACGCATCACGCCGTAGCCAATCTGCATGCCCACGATCAGCACCAAAATACCGATGACCACGGCCATCGCGGTCTTCGTAATGGTATGGCTCACCTGCGAGCCCGAAGGATCGTCCTCGGACAGCGGGTCGATATGTTTTGCCTGGCTCGCGCGGTCCTCGCTGCGCAGCTGCGCTAGCGCCGCTTTGTCACCGCGCTTGACGGCGGCCTCTTTCTCGCGCATGCGCTCGGTACGCTTTTTGGCGAGCGTAGGATCCAAGACGCCGGATGCATCGATTTCGGAGAATAACTCCGTCACTTCTTCCGGAGTCAAAGGGTTCTTGTCAGCCATAAACTTCCTGTCATATCAATCAGTCGAGCTCGTGCGCACGCGCACCTTCGAACTGCATTCGATAGTAACGGGCATAGGTGCCGCCACGGGCGAGAAGCTCCTCGTGCGTGCCACGCTCCACAACGCGACCATGCTCAACGGTCGCAATCTCATCGGCATGCTTAATGGTCGAAAGACGGTGGGCGATGATAATCGTGGTGCGGCCGCGTGCCAGCTCTTCGAGCGACTCCTGCACCGCCTCCTCGCTCTCGTTATCCAAAGCACTCGTCGCCTCGTCTAAAATCAGGATCTTGGGATTCTTGAGAAACACGCGCGCGATGGCAACACGCTGCTTCTGTCCGCCCGAAAGACGGCTGCCGCGCTCGCCCACGACCGTGTCATAGCCCTGTGGAAGCGACTCGATAAAGGCATCGATGTTGGCGCGACGGGCGGCCTCGGCGATCTCTTCCGCCGTAGCGCCCGGCTTGCCGTAGGCGATGTTCTCGCCAATCGTACCGTCAAACAGATAGACATCCTGCTGCACCAGGCCGATGGCGCGGCGCAGGCTCTGCTGCGTCACATCGCGCACGTCCTGACCGTCGATGCTAATGGATCCGGCAGCCACGTCATAAAAGCGCGGCAGCAGCGAACAGGTCGTGGACTTGCCGCCGCCCGAGGGTCCAACCAGCGCGATGGTCTGGCCGGGCTTGATGGACAGATTCATATGGTCGATAACAGGGCGTCCGTCGGCGCCGCCCTCGCCCAACTCAACATCCTCGTAGCTAAAGCACACGTCGTGATACTCCACGGCGCCGGCGGTCACCCGCAGATCCGTGGCGCCCGGCTTGTCCTGGATATCCGGGGCAGTCGAGAGTACCTCGTCCATACGCTTAAAGCCGGCGATGGCCTTCTGATACGTTTCGGCCGAATTGACGAGCGTCTCGAGCGGCGTGCAGAACAGCGAAATATAGAGTGCAAAGGTCGCCATATCGACCGCCTGCAGCTGTCCCTGGGCGACCAGCCAGCCGCCCAGCAGCACCACGATCACATAGAGCACACCCGAGAGCAGGCCATACGTCGCGGTATAGACGCCCATGGCGTGATACATGTTCTCCTTGGACGAAAGATAGCGATTGTTGGAGGCGCGGAACTTGAAGCGTTCGGTCTCCTCATTGGCAAAGCTCTTGACCACGCGCATGCCCGCCAGCGAATCCTGCAGCTGCGCATTGATGCCGCTGATCTTTTTGCGGTTGTCGCTAAAAACCTCGCGCATGCGCATGTTCTGCCAAAACATGACGACCGCAAACGCCGCCGTCACCACGGCCATGGCGAGCGCGAGCACCGGGGCGATGGTAAAGAGGATCACAAACGAGCCGATAATCTCGATGCCGCAGATGATGATCCACTCGGGTACGTGATGCGCCGCCTCGCAGATATCGAACAGGTCGTTGACCACGCGGCTCATCATGTCACCCGAGCTGTTGCGGTCGAAGTACGCAAAGCTAAAGCGCTCATACTGGTCGAACAGGTCCTCGCGCATTTTGGACTCCATGCGCGCGCCCATCACGTGGCCCCAATAGCTCACAAAGTAGCGGCAGGCGCAGCGGACGGCATACATCAGCACCAAGCCCACCGCGATCATGCCGAGCGCCTGCATAATGGCAGCCTGACCCTGAGTAAATAGCCCACCGGTCAAATTACGCAGAATAATAGGAAAAGCAAGGTCAATGGCGGCAAGCACCAGAGCACAAACAGTATCAGCAACAAAAAGCCCCATCTGGGGCTCGTAATACGAAAGAAACCTCTTCAGCATGTGATCCTCAAAGAAATATCAGCAACGTAAGGCCCTGGGACAAAGCAATCAGTAGTACTTGTCCCAGGGCTATCCCCACTCGTTAAAGCTCCGTGCCCCCAAGGCGGTGTGCGATGCTGTCGCAGGCCAAGGCGCCCACGACGGTCTTGGCGTCTTCGATCTTGCCGTCGAGTACGGCGTCGATCAGCTCATGCAGCGGCACCAGGTCCACGTTGACAAACTCGTCATCATCGGGGTTGGGCGCATCAAACTCGAGCTTGGTAGCCAAGTAGATGTGGATAATCTCATCGCAAAAACCACAGGACGTGACAATCGACGTCAAAAAGCGAATGCGACCAGCCCTAAAGCCCGTCTCCTCATGCAGCTCGCGCTTGGCGCAATCGAGCGGGTCCTCGCCTGGATCGAGCTTGCCGGCGGGAATCTCGACCGTCACGCGGTCGATGGCGGTGCGGTACTGACGCACCAGTACGATCTTGCCGCTCTCGGTCAGTGCCACAACAGCCGCCGCACCCGGATGGCGAACGATATCGCGGGCGCTGCGGCGACCGTTGGGCAGCTCAACCTCAAGACGGTGGACGTCGAGGATCTTGCCCTTCCAGGCGCACTCCTCCGAAAGAATCTTCTCGTGCAGCTCGGCATCGTGCGGGTCGTCATCGCCCAGCACCAGCGCCGGCTCGTCAGCGACCTCGCCACCAGGCTCGCCCTCGGCGTGCCCATACACGCGGCTGTCCTCTTCGACGATCTGCGCGTCCACGAGCTCTTCGTTCTTCTCGTCCATCCGTCTCATTCCTCTCAGATTTTAGGCATCCCAGGCGTCGCGGCCGCGCAGCGCGCGCAGGCCGATGTCGTGACGCAGGGTCTTGCCCTCAAAATCAATCTTCTCGCAGGCCTCGTAGGCAAGGTTGCGGGCGTTCTCAAACGTATCGCCCAGCGCGGTCACGGCAAGCACGCGGCCACCATTGGTCACGAGCTGGCCGTCCACCACGGCAGTGCCCGCGTGGTACACGGTCACGTTCTCCATGGCCTCGGCATCGGCGATACCGGTAATGACCTTGCCTTTCTCGTAGCTGCCGGGATAACCCGCACTCGTCAGGACAACGGCCACGGCCCACTCGTCGCGCCAGTCGAGTTCAATCTGATCGAGCTCGCAGTTGGCGCAGGCGAGCATGACCTCGACCAGGTCGTTCTTAAGGCGCGGCAGAACGACCTGCGTCTCGGGGTCGCCAAAGCGGGCATTGAACTCCAGCACCTTGGGGCCGGCAGGCGTGAGCATAAAGCCGCCGTACAGGCAGCCGCGGTAGTCGATACCCTCGGCAGCGAGCTCGGCCACGGTCTGCTCCATGACCTTCACCATGGTGGCGTGCTCCTCGTCAGTCACGATGGGCACCGGGCTGTAGACGCCCATGCCGCCGGTGTTGGGACCAAGGTCGCCCTCAAGCGCGCGCTTGTGGTCCTGCGAGGTGGCCATGGGGCGCACGGTCTTGCCGTCGGTAAAGGCCAACAGCGAGCACTCGGGACCAACGAGCATCTCCTCGATAACCACGGTGTTGCCGGCATCGCCAAAGGTGCCGCCAAAGCACTCGCGCACGGCCTCCTCGGCCTGCTCAAGTTCGGTCGCCACGATAACGCCCTTGCCTGCGGCAAGGCCGTCGGCCTTGACGACCAGCGGGGCGCCTTGCTCGCGTACGTAGGCGAGAGCCGAAGCCTCGTCGGTAAACGAGCCGTAGGCTGCCGTCGGAATGCCCGCACGCTCCATGAGCTGCTTGGAGAACAGCTTGGAGCCCTCCATCTGGGCGCCCTCGGCACCCGGGCCAAAGCAGGGAATACCCGCCGCGCGCACGGCGTCGGCCACGCCCGCCACGAGCGGAGCCTCGGGGCCAATTACCACGAGTCCGCATCCGTGGCTCTGCGCAAACGCCGCCACGGCCGCAGGATCGCAGTCGTCGAGAACAACGTTCTCGCCGCAGCTCGCGGTGCCGCCGTTGCCCGGCGCGATGTAGAGCTTGCCGGCGCGCGGTGATGCTGCGAGCTTGGCTGCCAAAGCATGCTCACGGCCGCCGCTGCCCAACAACAGGATGTCGATGGTTTGAGTGTCCGCCTTCAAGGGTGCCTCCTCTATGGATGAATGGCCCGCTCCGCGCGAGCCCCTTGCAAGCAAATATACCCCTCGGCCGCCCACTTGGGCTGCAAAGGGGTATATCGCAATAACCAAATGATCCCGATTACTTCCAGAATCGGTTGATAATCTGCTCGCGACCAGCGCCAACGCCAATGAACGTCACGCGGGTGTGTGCCAGATCCTCGATAAACGCCACATAGTCCTGAGCCTCTTGCGGCAGCTCGTCAAAGCTGCGGCAACCGGTAATGTCGCACTTCCAGCCGGGGAGCTCCTCGTAGATGGGCTTGGCGTGCTCAAAGCGCACCTGATGCTCGGGCACGCTCGTGTAGCGCTCGCCATCGACGTCGTAGGCCACGCACACCTTGATGGTGTCGAAGGCCGAAAGCACGTCGAGCTTGGTCACGGCGATGTCGGTGAGGCCGTTGACGCGCGAGGCATAGTTGGCGATAGGGCCGTCAAACCAGCCGCAACGACGACGGCGACCGGTGGTCACGCCGTACTCATAGCCCTCCTCGGTCAGCGTGTGGCCGGCCTCGGACTCATAGGAAAGCTCGGTGGGCATGGGGCCCGAACCGACGCGGGTGATATAGGCCTTCATGACGCCCAGCACGCGGTCGACGTTCTTCATGCCCACGCCGGAGCCGGTGATGGCGCCGCCGGCGGTGCAGTTAGAAGACGTCACGTACGGATAGGTGCCGTGGTCGATGTCGAGCAGCGTGGCCTGGGCGCCCTCAAACAGCAGGTCCTTACCCTCGTCGATCATGTTGTTGAGCAGCAAGCTCGTCTCGGTGATGTAGGGGCGCAGGCGCTCGGCCATGGGCAGATACTCGTCGCAAATCTGGTCCACGGTGTAGGTGGGCAGGTTGTAGATGAGCTCAAGCTCGGGGTTCACGCGGGCAAGAGCGGTCTCCAGCTTGTCGCGGAACAGTGCCTCGTCCAGCATGTCCTGCATGCGCAGGCCGATGCGGGCCATCTTGTCCTGGTAGCACGGACCGATGCCGCGCTTGGTGGTACCGATGTTCTTCTTGCCGAGCTTCTGCTCAAAGGCGCCATCCAGATCGATGTGGTACGGCATGATGACATGCGCGTTGCCGCTAATCTTGAGGTTCTTGGTGGTGATGCCGTCGGCCTCGAACATGTCGATCTCCTCAAGGACAACCTTGGGGTTGACGACGCAGCCGTTACCGATCACCGACACGTGGTCGGAATACATGATGCCGGAGGGCACCTGGTGCAGGCCGTACTTCTTGCCGTTGACGACGATGGTGTGACCGGCGTTGTTGCCGCCCGAGTAGCGCACGACGGCATCGAAGTCGCCGGCGACCAGGTCGCAAATCTTACCCTTGCCCTCATCGCCCCACTGGGCACCGACCAAAACGGTTGACGGCATGTTTACTCCTTACATTCATGGACTGTCTACGCGCCACGCCGGCACGCAGAAGCACAAAACATTCCCAGTATACCCGTGCAACGGGCGCCTGTCCTACTCCTCGGCATGTGCCCCATCAAGCTCATAGAACTTGGTGGATGCCGGCAGGAACATCAGGTCGACGTCGCCGATCGGGCCCGAACGGTTCTTGGCCACGACGATACGCGTAACGCCCTCGTCGGGTCGATCGTCGCGCGAGGCTTCGGCCTCATCGGCGGAGCGGTCCAAGAACATAACGATATCGGCGTCCTGCTCGATGGAGCCCGATTCACGAAGGTCGGAAAGCTGCGGGCGCTTGCCGGTACGGGATTCGACCTGACGCGAGAGCTGCGACAGCGCGATGAGCGGGATCTTGAGTTCCTTGGCCATGATCTTCAGACCACGCGACATCTCGGAGACCTCGACGGTACGGCTCTCGGAGCGGCGTCCCGGCGGAGGACTCACCAGCTGCAGGTAGTCCAGGATGATGATGGCCTTCTCCTTGTTGTGGAGCATGCGGCGGCTCTTGGCGCGAATCTCGGTCACTGTGGTGCCGGGCGTATCGTCAATCAGAATATCGAGCTTGGACAAGGTCTGCGTGGCCTCGTTGATATTGGCCCACTGCTCGGGGCTAATGCGGCCCATGCGGAAGTCACTGATCGAAATCATGGCGTAGGCGCAAATCAGACGCTGGGCAATTTCCTTGCCCGACATCTCCAGCGAGAAGAAGCCGACGGTATAACCGGCCGCGGCAGCGTTGAGCGCCAGATTCAGGGCGAACGACGTCTTACCCACAGCAGGGCGGGCGCCGATGATGATGAGCTGGCCCTCGCGAAAACCCATGAGCATGCGGTCGAGCGACGGGAAGCCCGTGGGCACGCCCGCAGCCTGGCCGCCTGCCTGGCACACTTCCTCGGCCTCGTTATAGGCCTCGACCATAAACTCGGTCAGCGTCTTGTAGCTCGACTTGACCTCGCGCGCCGTGACCTTGAGCAACTTGCTCTCGGCCAGCTCCACGACCTCTTTGGTATCGGTGGGAGCGTTATAGGCCAGCGCGTTGATCTCGTTGGTGGCGCCGATCAGCTCGCGCAGCATCGAATCGCGGCGAACGATAGCGGCATGGTGCTGCCAGTTGACGAGCGACAGGGTCTGACCCATCAACTCCAAAATATAGGCCTCGCCGCCCACGGCATCAAGCTTGTTAATGCTTCTCAGGTAGTCGATCAGCGAGATGGAGTCGATGGGAATGCGGCTGTTGTACATATCGACCATCGCGGTATAGATGGTCTTATGAATGGGCCGGTAGAAGTCATCGGGCTGCAGCTCGACCTGGGCCTCTTCGACCACCTCGGGCGATAGCAGCATAGCGGCCAGTACATTGGCCTCTGCATCTTGGTTTTGGGGAAGACCCAACTTTGAGCCGCGGTCCTCAACCGTCAGCCCGGTCTCCCTATCGTCATATGCCATGAGCATCCTCATTCATATCGCTTGCGAGCATCCATAGTATCAGCCACAGCTTTAAATCGAGGCGCGCCTTAACAATCATCACCGAACCAAACGGATGAACGGTCCCTTATGTGCGTTGTGTTAGACGCTTTGGATACTGGGACTTTTCCTATAATCTTTCTTGCTTAGATAGCAGGCGAAAGCGAAGGAGCTCCTATGGTCACCAAGGATGATGCGTGTTGGATAATCGGCCTTTCCGCAGGTGCGGGCATTGGCGTATACCTTGATGGCGGCTGGGGCATCGATGCGCTTGTCGGGCGTGAGACCAGGGCTCATAACGACATCGACCTGTTCGTTCAGCGCGGGGATTACCAAAGGTTCGTGGATCTAATTGCTGATGAGGGGTTTTCCGAGGTGGCTGCATCTTTCACCACCGAAGATCACACGGTGTGGCAAGACGAGGCGGGGCGCATCGTCGACCTGCATTGCTTCGATTTCGCCGAGAATGGCGATATTCTGTATCAGGGAGATCGTTTTCCCGGGGAGGTCTTTTCGGGGAGGGGGCGCATCGGCGAGGTGGAGGTGTCGTGCATCGACCCCGAAAGCCAGCTGTTGTTTCACTTGGGCTATCAGCATGACGAGCACGACGCCCACGATGTCATGCTCCTATGCCGTGAGTACGGTTTCGACGTTCCCGAAGAATATCGCTAGCTGTTGCTATTTGCATCGGGGCACGACTTCAGCGCTTGCCGCAGATGCGCTGCGCCAGACCGCCCTGGACATCACGCCACGCCGTATATGGCCCTCCGCGCACGCGAGTCCCATTTCGCCTGCTTGATCCAGTACTCGTAGAACGGATAGGGGGTCACCTTGTACTGGCGCCAGGTCTTCTCGTACGTGCCGCGGGCTGCCTGCCTCACTATGAGCTCGGCGAGCTCGTCCGCGCTCCTGCGGACCTTGAAGCACCATGTCCACTTGAACCAGGCGAGGTAGTTCTCGAGGCGTCTCGTGGAGACACCCCGGAACCTGCCGATGAAGTGCCTCATCTGGGAGTGGAGGCTGTTCACCCTGTTGATGGCGTGCTCCTCCCTCTTGCTGGCGATGTGCGCGCCGACGCCGAGGGCGGGCAGGACGCGGCGGTACACGTGCGCACGGTCCGTCGAGATTATCGCGCCGACCGCGAGCTTGTCGGCGAGCAGCTCCCTGGCTGCCGCCTCGTCGAGGCCGCCCCTCCCCGCGATCTCGTAGAAGATGTCGCCGGCGTCGTTGATGCCGGTGAGCACGCATATCTTCTCGTGCCCGTCGGTTCCCTGCGACCTTGTGCGGGGCTTCCTGGGCATGCCGGACTCCGACCTGGAGCGGTTTCCCTTGAAGCTCTCCCTGAAGAAGCACTCGTCGAGCTCGGCCCCGCCGCCGGCCTCCACGCGGAAGGCGGGCATGCGCTTGGCCATGGCCTCGAGCAGCCTGTGGCGCATGAAGAACGCCGTCTTGAGGCACACGCCGCACTTTTCCGCCGACTCGCGCAGCGGGAGCATGTCCACGTGGCACTCCGCGAACCTCATCCAGGCCGACCTGTCGAGCTTGGTGGTGGAGAAGGTGCGCATGGTGGCGTCGGTGAAGGTCCTGGCGCACCCTCGGCAGAGGAACCGCTGACGGCCGCTCCCGTCTCGCCCCCTCTTCACGTAATGCGGGGAGCCGCACCAGGGGCAGGCTCTGTCGGGATCGTCTTCCGCCCCCTCGCTTGCCGCGAGTTCGAAAAGCTCCGCGTCTATCAGCGCCTTGAGCGATCTCAGGGCCCTGCTCTTCTCGGCAGCCGTCATCTGCGGGAGGAACTGCCTCGTCAGCTGGGTGAGCACGTCTTCCATTGCAACCTCCATCTCTCCTGATGATGGAATTGTCGCAACCGGGGCCCCGTCGCGTGTACTGCGTGCAGGACACTTATCCAAAGTGGTCTAACACAACGCTTATGTGGGACTGCATCTCAATGTATGACGTGACACCCACTCAGCGCAAAAAATAAAAGGGCGCCCCGGTCTCTCAGAGCGCCCTTCTTAGAACAAGATTGTTGCGTTGCAGCAAATGCTACTCGGCAGCAGCCTCGGTCTCGACCTCGGCGGTCTCGGCCTCGGCGACCTCAGCGGCCTCCTCGACCTCAGCATCGGCAGCGAGCTCCTCGGCGGTAACGCCGACGAGAACGACAACCTCGGCCTTGATCTCGCGGTACAGCGAGATGGCAACGGTGTGGGCACCGGCAACCTTGATGGGCTTGCCGAGCTCGACGCGCTTGCGGTCGATGTCCATACCGAGCTGATCCTTGATGGCGTCAGCGATCATAGCGGCGGTAACGGAGCCAAAGAGGATGCCCTCGTCGCCGACCTTGACGTCAACGGTGACCTGCTTGCCCTCGAGGGCAGCCTTGGTCTCGTTGGCGGTAGCCAGACGGACGGCCTCGCGCTTGGCTATGTTGTTGCGACGCTCGTCAAGCTGCTTGAGGTTGCCCTTGGTGGCGGCAACAGCGAGCTTCTTGGGGAACAGGAAGTTCTCAGCGTAACCCTGAGCGACCTCTACGACGTCACCCTCGCCGCCCTTGCCCTTGATCTCATCGAGAAGAATAACCTTCATGATGCGTCTCCCTTCTTAGCCGCGGTCGCGGTTGCCACGAGAGGAAACCACGGGGACGGTGTACGGCAGGAGAGCCATCTCGCGGGCACGCTTGATGGCGTTGGCGATGTCATGCTGATGCTGCGTGCAAGCGCCAGTGACGCGACGGGGCTTGATCTTGCCACGGTCGGTCATGTACTTACGGAGAAGCTGAGTGTCCTTATAGTCGATGAACTCAGTGTTCTCCTTGCAGAACTGGCAGTACTTACGACGCGGCTGACGTGCAGAAAAATCATTAGCCATGTCAAAATACCTTTCATTTGGCAACTTCGGCGAACCGAAGCCGCCTCTCACTCAAAAATAGGTGAACAACCCTTAAAACGGGATGTCCTCATCGTAGACGTCGACCGCGGGCGGCGTAGCCACCGGTGCGGCAGGACGTGCTGTGGGCGCAGGAGCTGCGGGGGCGTAACCGCCCTGATCGTAGCCACCCTGGCCACCACGGGAGCTCATAAACTCGATCTCATCAACGATGACCTCAAGCTTGCTCCGGCGCTGGCCGTCGCGTTCCCAAGAGCTGTAGCGCAGCTTGCCCTCGATCGCGACCTTGTTTCCCTTTGCCAGGAAACGGCTCACGGCCTCGGCGCGGGTGCCGAACATAGTGCAGTCGACAAAGTTGGGATAATCCTCCCACTCGCCAGTCTGCGCGTTGCGGCGACGATCGTTCACAGCGACGCCAAAGGACAGAACCTGGGTTCCGCCGGCGGTGGCGCGCAGCTCGGGATCGCGGGTGAGGTTACCGGTGATGTTCACTCGATTGATGCTCATAACTCACTACTTCCTCTTGGGGCACAAGCCCAGTCCAAAACGACAGTCTTACTCCTGGTCGTCGCGACGGACGATCATGTGGCGGACCACAGCGTCGGTGATGCGCAGGACGCGATCAAGCTCGGCGATCTGGGTAGGATCTGCGTGGAAGTTGATGAGGGTGTAGTCACCATCGGTGAGGTCGTTGATCTCGTAGGCGAGCTTGCGCTTGCCCCACTCGTCAACGGAGTCGACCTTGCCAGCGCCCTCAGCGATCGTGGTATCGATACGCTTCATAACAGCGAGACGAGTCTCGGGGTCGAGCGACGGGTCAACAAAGAACAGCAGTTCATAAGCCTTCATATTGTCACCTCCTCTGGGCAAATGTGGCTTCAGGTCGTGAAGGTGCGCCTGAAGCAGGAAAAGACTTGGTAATAATATCTTTCAACCTCCCAGGCCGCAAGAATATGCAGCTACAACCTCATGACCTCCACATATGCCCATACTCGCACGGCACTTCATGCGTCTTCCAACCAAATGCTGACCAAATGCTTGACGGAACTGTGGACAAGATACGGCGCCGTGGGGACAAGTCGCACCAAGCCACAGGTCAACGGGCACAACGCTGTGGTCGCGAAATGCATACCAGTGGTCCACAGCACCACCCAAAGATTTTTAAAGGCTCTGTTAGACCAGGATTGACATTCCGCCCCGTCATC
>NZ_QRHM01000033.1:0-17081 GCF_003470325.1 Collinsella sp. AM24-1
TGAATGACAAATTGTCGCTCTGGGCGGCGCGCAGCGTCGAGCCGTTACGCGGTTCGTAGAACCGCGTAACCCCCTAGTACATCTTCGCGCCGGCAGGGATGGAAGCGTCGAGCTGAATCAGGTTGAGGCGCTCCTCGCCCTCCTCCTCGTGGATAGCGCTGATGAGCATGCCGCAGCTGGGAATGCCCATCATCTTGCGCGGAGGCAGGTTGGTGATGGCGAGCAAGGTCTTGCCGACCAGGTCCTCGGGCTCATAATAACCGTGAATGCCGGAGAGGATGGTGCGGTCGGTGCCAGTGCCGTCGTCGAGCGTAAAGTTCAGCAGCTTCTTGGACTTCTTGACGGCCTCGCACGCCTTGACCTTCACAGCGCGGAAATCGCTCTTGGAGAAGGTATCAAAGTCGACGAACTCCTCAAACAGCGGCTCGACGGCGATCTTGGAGTAATCAACCGTGGGCTTGAGCGGCTTGACGAACGGGCTCGCGGTGTTGCCGGCCTCGGCAGCCTTAGCGGCAGCGGCACCGGACTGGAAACCCTTCTCGGGCTTCATGTGCGGGAACAGTAGCACGTCGCGGATGGAAGCCTGGTTGGTGAGCAGCATGACCACGCGGTCGATACCGATGCCGATGCCGCCCGCGGGAGGCATACCGTACTCGAGGGCGCGCACGTAGTCCTCGTCGTACTCCATGGCCTCGTCATCGCCGCCAGCCTTCTCAGCCATCTGGGCGGCAAAGCGCTCGGCCTGGTCGACCGGGTCGTTGAGCTCGGAGAACGCGTTGGCGTACTCGTGACCGGCGATAACCAGCTCAAAGCGGTGCGTCAGGCGCGGGTCGTCCTCAAAGCGCTTGGCAAGCGGGCTGACCTCGATGGGGTAATCGCAAACGAACGTGGGGTTGACAATGGTGTCCTCGCCCAGCTCATCGTAGATCTCGGCGATAATCTTGCCGGCGGTCCACTCGGGCTTAATCTCCAGGCCCTTCTCGCGCGCGGCGGCAGCAAGCTCCTCGACCGGCGTGTCGATGGTGACCTGCTTGCCGAGCACGTCGGAAACGATGTCGGTCATGGGACGGCTGGCCCACTCACCAGAAAGGTCGATGGTCTGGCCCTGGTACTCGATGACCTCGGGGTTGCCGATGGCCTTGTTAGCCGCCTTAATGACACCCTGGGCGAGCGCCTTCATGCCCTCGAGGTCGGAGAAGGCACGATAGGCCTCCATCGTGGTGAACTCGGGGTTGTGGGTAAGGTCCATGCCCTCGTTACGGAAGATACGGCCGATCTCGAACACGCGCTCAAAACCGCCGACGATGCAGCGCTTGAGGTGCAGCTCGGTAGCAATGCGCAGGTAGCACTCCTGATCGAGCGCGTTGAAGTGCGTGATGAACGGCTTGGCAGTAGCGCCGCCCTGGATGGTCTGCAGGATGGGGGTCTCGACCTCCATGTAGCCGTCGGACTCCATAAAGCGACGGAAGGTGGAGAGAATCTGCGAACGCTTACGGAACGTCTCGCGAACGTCGTCGTTGGCGATCAGGTCAACATAGCGCTGGCGATAGCGGGTCTCCTTGTCGGAAAGACCGTGGAACTTCTCGGGCAGCGGACGAACGGCCTTGGCAAGCAGGGTCGCGCTCTTAGGGGCAACGGAAAGCTGGCCGCGCTGAGTGCGCACAACCACGCCGGTCACGCCCAGGATGTCGCCCAGGTCGAGGGACTTGAGCGTATTCCAGGCAGCCTCGTCCATGTCGTTGATGCGGCAGAACAGCTGAATCTCGGCAGTCGCATCGCGTACGACGATGAACATGATCTTGCCCTGACCGCGCTTGGCGACCACACGGCCGGCGATCTTCACGACGTCCTCGGTGTCCTCGCCATCGGCAAGCTCGGCGTACTTAGCCTCGATATCGGCAACGTAGTCCTCAAGCTCAGAGTGCTCGGGATAGGGGTTCTGGCCCGCCTCGAACAGGGCGGCGCGCTTGGCCAGGCGGGTGGCGCGCTCGTCGTTGAGCGTCGATGCCTGATCTGCGGCGTTCTGGTTCTCTGCCATAAGTTAACTCCTCAAACTAAAACGCTCCCCAGGATTCGGTCCCAGGGAGCGAAAACATACCTTTACGCGGGACCGTGGTCTAGCGTGCAATCTTGGCGATGGTGTAGACGCGAGTCTTGCCGGAAGGCGTAACGACCTCGACGGAGTCGCCCTCGCCGTGACCGATGATGGCGTGACCGACCGGAGACTCGTTGGAAATCTTGTGCTCGAGCGAGTTGGTCTCGGTGGTACCGACGAGCGTGACTTCCATGACCTCGCCGTTGGGATCAATCAGCGAAACGGTGGAACCGATGGAGACGGTCAGGTCGCCCGTGGTGGCAGCAACCTGAGCGTTGGCGAGGATGGCCTGGATCTCGGCAATACGAGCGGCGTTCTGGGCCTGCTTGTCCTTAGCGGCATCGTACTCGGAGTTCTCCGAAAGGTCGCCGAACGCGCGGGCTTCCTTGATGTCCTCGACGATCTCCTTGGCGTAATCGCCCTCACGCCAAGCGAGCTCCTCGACGAGCTTCTGGCGGCCCTCAGCGGTCAGTACGATCTGGCTTGCGTCCATACGGATATCTCCCCAACTCTGATCAAACAATCAACTGTCAACAAAACGAAAAAGACCGGCTAGCCTGCGGGCAAGCCGGTCAGGTGCTCACCCCAAAGGGATGGGACTACTCTGCGTCCGCGTCGCTGTCCTCTGCCTGCTTCTTCTTGGCAGCAGCGAGCTTGGCCTCGAGCTCAGCGATCTCCTTGTCCTCCTCGGACTGCTCGACCACGACCTCCTCGGCCTGCTTGGTCTCGGCCTTATCGTCGCCCTCCATACCCTCGCGGATATTCTTGACGGTAGAGCCGAGGGACTTGCCGAGCTTCGGCAGGTTCTTGGGCCCGAAGATAATCAGGACAACGACGAGAATAATGATGAGCTCAGGAGCCCTCAGTCCAAACATGTAGACCTCCACAATACAGCGAGACAAGCTCGAATGAGTATACCGCGGGTATCGCGGTATCACAACAATAGCTAAAAAAAGGGACCGCAAGAAGCGGTCCCTCCTCATGCTCTGGTCGGGTTGACTGGATTTGAACCAGCGACCCCTGCGTCCCGAACGCAGTGCTCTACCAAACTGAGCCACAACCCGTTAGCTCGACTATAGTAACAAAGATTTCCGTCGTGTGCTAGAGAAATTTTTACTTCTTTGGCACTTCGATGCGAACCGTGTTGGGAATGAGCTCCGTCGCGCAGGACCACCAGCCGTTTTGCAGGGCAGCGTCGGCAAGCCCCTCAGCCGTGGCGACGGTGTCGCAAATGGCAAACGAGCAGGCGCCCGATCCGCACACATCTACAGCAACGGTGCCGCCTTGTTTACGCAGCCAATCGAGAACCGTTTGTATCTGAGGCTCCATCTGTGCGGAAATGACACCCAGGTTGTTATGGATGAGCGCATATGCCGTCTCGGCATCACCAGCACGCAAGGCAGAAGCTATCGCGCCGGGCTTGTCTGCAGGCACCGGGGCCTCGTCAAAGCGCCGATACGCTTCAACCGTTGAAACGCTCGCCTCGCGCGGTTTGACCAATACGACGGGTGTCGCCGGAAGCGCAGGATACTCAGTGGCCAGTACGTCTCCCCCGCCCACGTAGAATGCGGGACTCGCGTGCAGAAAGAACGGCACGTCGGCGCCAATGCCGCGGGCGATGTCATCGAGCGCGGGGTCAGTGCGATCGATGCCCCAGAGCTCCGCCAAGGCGACAATGACCGCGGCCGCATCCGTCGAGGGGCCGCCCAGGCCGGCGCATAGCGGAATGCGCTTTTCGATCGTAACGCATACGTTGGCGTCGCGACCATAATGCTCGGCCATAGCAACCGCAGCCCGATACGCCGTATTCTTTTGCATGGGAAAATCTGATGCCGGAACCGTCTGGACGGTCAGCGCCGACGCAGGCGCGACCGTCACGGTATCGGCAAGACCGACGGCTGCCATCAGGGAATCAACCTTATGGTAGCCGCGGGCGTCGCGCTCGGTATGAACCCCCAGATAGAGGTTGATCTTTGCCGGCGCGGAAAGGGTCAGGGACCAATCGGTCACCGCTAGTGCTCCTCGAGCTGATTGCCGAGCGGGGTAAAAATGTGCTCGCCGCTCTCGGGGTCGAACAGCTCGACCTGCCCGGTGAGGACATCGATATACTGGTAGGACTGGCGCGACTTGCGGCCGCGGCGCTCGTCAACCTCGACGATAAAGACAGCGGGGTGGACGCTCTTGATGGTGCCCATGCGCTCGACGACGCGGGTGCGGCCCATGTTGGCCTTCACCTTGACGCGATCGCCCACCATATCGGTCAGCTTCTCGTGGATGTCGTCGACGTGATTGACTTCCATCTCTTCCATGAACAGGGCCTCCAGAAGGTGCAATTCAAAAAGGGGATAATACCCCTAAGATAGACAAAACTCTAATACTATAGCACCCTGCTGTCACCATACGCAAGTCGAATCTCTACTTATATGCGTAACCTAAAGGTTGTCAGTGTCCAGAACGATGGTAAAGGGGCCGTCGTTGACGAGGCTGACCTTCATGTCGGCTCCGAAGATGCCGTGCGCCACATGCTCGACGTCTTCGCGCACCAGCGCCAGGAAGTACTCATAGAGCTCGTTGGCCACATCGGGCGCGCCGGCATCCGTAAAGGACGGGCGGCGGCCATGACGGCAATCGGCAAACAGCGTGAATTGCGACACCACGAGCACCTCACCGTCGACATCGGCAAGCGCCAGATTGGTCTTGCCGTTCTCGTCCTCGTTAATGCGCAGGCCCCGGAGCTTGCTCCACAGCTTATCGGCCTCGGCGCGTGTATCACCATGGCCCACGCCCAGCAGTACCAGGTAACCGCGGCCAATCTTTCCCACACACTCGCCGTCGACCGTCACGCCGGCATTGAGCACGCGCTGCACCACCGCACGCACGGCCTACTCCTCGCCCGTCAGCTTGGCAGACAGGTGCTCGAGCGCATGGAAGCGATGACTAATGGCGTTCTTCTCGTCCGCCGTGAGCTCGGCCATGGTCTTGCCCGGCGTGTCGAGCGGCAGGAACAGCGGGTCATAGCCAAAGCCATGGTCACCGCGGCCCTCATGCGCGATAACGCCTTCACAGGTGCCCTCGCCATAGGTGACCAGGCCGTCCGTGTCGATAAGCGCGACGACGCTCATAAAACGCGCGGTGCGGTCCTCGTCGGCCACGCCCTCCAGATTCACGAGGAGCTTGGCGTTGTTGGCGGCATCGTCGCCGTGCACGCCCGCATAGCGTGCGCTGTACACGCCCGGCTCACCGTCCAGGGCATCAACGACCAGGCCAGAATCGTCGGCGATGGCCATAAGCCCCGTCTCCTCTACCGCGGCTTGCGCCTTGATGATGGCGTTCTCCAAAAACGTCGTACCGTTTTCCTCGGGGTCCTCAAAATCACCCAGCTGACCCAACGCCACAAAGCGCACCTCAGGCATGACCTTGCCCAGAATGGCCTCGATCTCGGTGAGCTTATGGGCATTGCCCGTTGCCACGACGATGGTCGCTGCCGGGTCGAGGGTGTCGATGTCGATCTTCTCAAGTGCCATGAGTGGTCTCCTTGTCTCTATAGCAATGCCGCGCCGAGGGCGACGAGGGCCTCCGCCTCTCCCCTCTCAATCAACGGCAGTCTTATACTTCGACGTTTTCCCAGATAAAACCTGCCAAAATAAACCTGTCCCTTTTTGGCAGGTTAGGCGAGGGCCTGGCGCTGAAGCTCGATGAGCTCGGCGATGCCCTTGTCGCCCAAGTCGAGCAGGGCGTTGAGACGCTTGCGGTCGAAGGGCGCTTGCTCGCCGGTGCCCTGGAGCTCAATCATCTCGCCGGTGTCGGTAGCGACAAGATTCATGTCGACCTCGGCGTGGCTGTCCTCGGAATAATCCAAGTCGAGCAGGGTGTTGCCGTCGACGACGCCCATGGAAATAGCGGCAACCTGACCGGTAAGCGGAATGCGCTCGATCTTGCCGGCCTCGACCCACATAGCAAGGGCGTCGTGCAGCGCCACCCAGGCACCGGTAATGCTCGCCGTACGCGTGCCGCCATCCGCCTGGATCACATCGCAGTCGACGGTGACGGTGTACTCGCCGAGCGCCTTCATGTTGACGACGGTGCGCAGGCTGCGGCCGATGAGGCGTTCGATCTCCATGGAGCGGCCCTTACGCTTGGCGTACTCGCGCTTGCAACGCTTACCGGTCGATGCCGGCAGCATGGCATACTCTGCGGTTACCCAACCGGCCTTGGCACCCTTGCGCCAGCCCGGCACGCCATCCTCGATGGTGGCGGCGCACAGCACGCGCGTGTCGCCAAACTCTGCCAGGCACGAGCCGTGGGCGTGCTTCATGACGCCGCGGGTGAGCTTAACGGGACGCAGCTCGTTTGCGGCGCGGCCGTTGGCGCGGTTGACCTGCATATATTCCATGGAACTATCCTTTCGGCAAAAGATGTGGCGAAGACTCCGGCGACATTGTGTGCCTAACCGAGTTCGTCGATATCGACATGCTCGATGCTTTTGAGCGGCTGGCCAAAGATAAAGCTGCCCGCCACCGCAAACTCGGCAATGTTGTCGGACGTGGTGGCAAAGCGATGCTGCGGCTCGGCGGTGTTGCCCGCCAGCTGCTCACGGCGCGTGAGGATATCGGTCAGCTCGCGGGTGGTCTCCTCGGCGGAGCTCACCACGCGCACCCCGGGCCCCAACGCATGACGGATGGGGCCCACCAGCAACGGAAAGTGCGTACAGCCGAGCACCACGGTATCGATGCCACGATCGTGCAGTGGCTCGACTGTGGCGTTGACCAGCGCGCGAACGGCTGGCGTATCAAAAATATCCTCGTTCTCGAGCCATTGCTCCTGCAGATGCGCGCCCGAGGCGAGCTCGTGCTCGACAACCTCGACAAAGCTCGAGGCAGGGCAGCCATACACGTCCACGCCGGCATCCAAGTCCTGGATGGCGCGCGTGTAGGCGCCCGAGCGGATGGTGAGGTTGGTGGCGAGCACGCCCACACGGCGCGTGCGGGTGCTGTTGATGGCGGCACGCGCGCCCGGCGCGATTACGCCAATCACGGGGACATCGAGCACCTGCTGAGCCAGGCGAAGCGCCGCTGCCGTCGCCGTATTGCAGGCGATGACCATGATCTTGACGTCGTGTCTCGAAAGCCAGCGCCCCGCCTGTAGCGCAAACGAGCGCACCTCGTCCTCGGTGCGGGTGCCGTAAGGGCAGCGCTTGGTATCGCCAAAGTAGTAGACGGACTCGTGCGGAAGCGCCGTCGCAATCGCGCGCGCAACCGTCAAGCCGCCCAGACCCGAGTCGAACACGCCGATGGGGCGCGTATCACCGGCCAGATTCTCGATATCGGACATTACCTCACCAGATTCTCTCTCGAAAAGATATGGCCAAGCGTAACGGCACTGCGCTATGAACGGGCCGCGACGAGCAGCTCCGCCGTCGCCGCCCAGCCGTCAACGATCCTGCCGCGCGTGACAAAGGCGTTATCGCAGGACGCAAGAAACTCGGACGCGCCGGCGCTGGTCAGACCGTTCTCGACCAGGCAGAACGTGCCCACGTGGTCGGCCATGTAGAAATCAGACTCGGAATCGCCGAGTGCCAGCGTCTCGTCGCGCTCGATGCCCAGATGCTCGCAGAAACGCGCGACCGCCACGCCCTTGTCGAGACCCGACGGATTGATGTTAAAGGCACGACCGTCCTCGACGCGATCGAGCTCGAGGGTCGTCGGCTTGGACAGATGAGTCAAGTGGCCGTTGCAGGCCCAGACCAGACCGCAGCCGGCCTCGTCGAGGATGGCCTGCGCCTCGTCATCGGGAATATCGCCGCGCATGCCGACGGTGACCTCGCGGTACTTATAGCCAGTCGACATGTCGTTGTGGTACTCGATCTTGTGCGGCCAGCGAGCGAGAATCTTCTCGCACACGCCGGTCTGCTCAATCACCTGGTGCGGCGTAAGGCCGCAGGCGGGGTCGTAAGGCATGTCGCCGGTCAGATACTCCCAGTCGTTGGCCTTGAGGTCGTACATGACCAGACCACCCATCTCGCCAATGTAGGAGTTGAGGCCGAGCACGCGGGCATCTTCGTGGATCATGGTGCGGTTGCGACCCGAGGTGGGAATTACCTGGATGCCAGCGCGGGCAAGCGCCACGACGGCCTCGACGAGCTTGGTCGAGGGATTGCCGTCGTTGTCGCGCAGCACGCACGAGCCGGGCGCGAGCATCGTGGCGTCCAGATCGGTAAAGACATACTTGACCTTGGCAAGGCGCTCGCGCATCTCGCCCGAAAGCTCGGCAACGGTCGGCAGGATGTTGTGGGACATGGTCACTCCATTTATTACGTAGAAAAGACTTAATCTTGGTACCGCGTTTTCCCTAAGGTGAACACGCTTGAGAGGCACCGCATCATCGGGCGTCGATGATTCGCAAACGCCATCCCAAAGGCAGCGGCGCTTAGGCGTCGTACGCCGCAAGGATGCGCTTGAGAACCGAGCCATCACGCTCGCAGGGCTCGGGTCCGTTCTTGCGCAGCATGCACTCCTCCTCGCCCTTGCCGGTCACGATAACCACAGCGGGGCGGTCGGTCTCGCGCACGGCCGTCTCGATAGCGGCGGCGCGGTCGCACACGATCTGCCAGCTATCGTTTCCCTGCGCCTGGACATTGCGCGCGATCTCGGCGCAGATGTCCTCGACGTCCTCGGGGCCCGGGTCATCCTCGGTAATCACGATGCGATCGGCGTACTTGCCGGCAGCGATACCCATCGTAGTACGGCGATCGACACCCTTGCCTCCCGTTGCACCAAAGACAACCGCCAGCTCGCGCTCGGGATAGTTCTCGCGCAGGTCGCGCAAAAGCGTCTCGAGGCTCATGCCGTTGTGCGCATAGTCAACGACGCCCAAAATCTTGCCCGATACAGACGGATAGAGCTCCATGCGACCGGGAACAAAGACGCCCTCAAAGCCATGGACGATGCCCTCTTCGGAAATGCCGAGGGCCTCGGCACAGGCAATGGCGGCAAGCGCATTGGACACGTTGAACTTGACGGGCGTGGGGATCACGATGTCACGCGTAAAGCGCGGCGTGCGGACCGTGGCGATCACGCCGCAATCGCCGTTGCGAATGGCCAACGCACGCACGTCGGCGCGTCCATCGGTCAGCGAGAACGTCACCGTGCGCTCGCAGCGGGACGCCGCCTCGAGCACGCGGTCGACGTGGTCCATATCGAGGTTGACCACGGCAAAGCGGCTCTGCGAAAAAATCTTGAGCTTGCTGGCAAAGTAATCCTCGAGCGTGGGGTGCTCGATCGGCGAGATATGGTCCTCACCGATATTGGTAAAGGCGCCCACTTCAAAGTCAATCTTGCCCGTGCGCTCGTATTTGAGGCCCTGGCTCGACGCCTCCATGACCAGCCACGGAGCGCCCGCCTCGGCGGCATGTGCGATACGCGACTGCAAAAGGAAGGACTCGGGGGTCGTTAGCTTAGAAGGACCGACCTCGATACCGTCATCGAACTCGATACCCGTGTTGAGGGCTGGTCGATGACGGCCCGTGAGCTTAGCCTCGTTGGCAAGAATGCCACGCAGATAAAAGCTGCAGGTCGACTTGCCCTTGGTGCCCGTAAAAGCGCAGACCTTCACCTTGCCCGAGGGATGACCGTAATAGGCGTCCGCCACCACAGCGAGCGTACGGCGGATATCGTTGACGATCACAGCGGGAATATCGACGTCGTAATCGACCTCGGACACGTACGCCACGGCGCCTTCGGCAATCGCCGAGACCAGATACTCGGGCTTGAACGCACGGCCCTTGCAGACAAACAATGTACCCGGACGCACCTGGCGCGAGTCGTCGGTCGCAAACTCGATGTGCTGGTCGCATAGAGTATCCGGCTTGGAAACAACAAGGGCCTCGGCCTCGAGCAGCTCCACATAGCGCATCAAAGCCAGCTTCTCCTTCGTCGTACCCGACATATAACGACCTTTCTCGCTAAACCTAACCTTAAAAGCAAAACCGTCCCAGATGAATCCGGTCGCGCCCCTGTATTATCAACCATCCTAATATGCCACCTGACCTTGCGAGTGTCTCAGCACCCTAAAAACTTGCAAGGACCAGCACACGGTTAATTCGAAATAACAAAACCCCCGCCCTACAAATGCGCGTGATGCGGGAATGACCAGTGAGTCTGTCATGCTCTACAAGGACACGTCGCTGCTTTCGAGCGTCGGCGTCATGGAACTCATGCTGTTCTCCAAAACCTCACGACCACCACGGGCAACATCACACCCTACATTTGCGCCGCACCCTACTATCTGGTTGTGACGAT
The DNA here is from genome assembly GCF_003470325.1 of Collinsella sp. AM24-1. Taxonomy (NCBI): domain Bacteria; kingdom Bacillati; phylum Actinomycetota; class Coriobacteriia; order Coriobacteriales; family Coriobacteriaceae; genus Collinsella; species Collinsella sp. AM24-1. The sequence goes on from NZ_QRHM01000033.1 coordinate 10,393, forward strand.
TCCGCTCATCCACGTCGTCACCAAGGTAGAGCACCGCCTTGCCAAGCGCGGCAAGCGCTAGCCCCTCTCGCGCTCTCACACACAGCAATCGTCGTAGCCGCGGCCCGCCGCTTCACCCAACGTGCGGGCCGTGGTTTTTCGGTCCCCTCGGCGCTTATGCCCCATCACGAAGCAAAAGATTGGCATGATAGTAAGGATTGATTGATATCGACTGCTGCAAACCTTGCGGCAGCGCACCTAAGCCGTCAGCAGAAAGGATCTTGCATGTGCGGTTTTGTCGGTTTTACCGGTACAGATGAACAGAGTGAGCTGGTTCTCACGGCCATGATGAATCGCATCATCCATCGCGGGCCGGATATGGGTGGCCAGCACATCGTCGATGACGTCGCCCTCGGCTTCCGCCGTCTTTCGATTCTCGACCTTTCCGAGGCTGGCGCTCAGCCCATGTCGAGCGATGACGGCAAGGTCACCATCGTCTTCAACGGCGAGATCTACAACTTCCAGGAGCTTCGCGCCGAGCTCGAGGCTGCCGGCTACGTCTTCCACTGCAACGCCGACACCGAGGTCCTGGTGCACGGCTACGAGGAGTGGGGCGAGGACCTGGTCAACCGCCTGCGCGGCATGTATGCGTTCGTGATTCACGACCAGAACAGGAACAAGCTCTTCGGCGCCCGTGACATCTTTGGCATCAAGCCGTTCTATTACTACCGGGCCTCCGACGGCTCGCTGCTGTTTGGCTCCGAGATCAAGAGCTTCCTGGACCACCCCAAGTTTGAGAAGGCCGTCAACCGCGACGCGCTGCGTCCCTACCTCACGCTGCAGTTCCCTGCCACGGAGGAGACGTTCTTTAAGGGCGTGTTCAAGCTTGCCCCCGCGCATTGCTTTACGTACGACCTTACGACCAACACTATGGATATCAAGCGCTACTGGAGCTGCGACTTTACCGATGACAACTCCAAGAGCTTCGAGGAGTACGTGGACGAGTGCGACAAGGTCGTGCACGAGAGCGTTGCCGCGCACCGCATCGCCGATGTTAAAGTTGGCTCGTTCCTCTCCGGCGGCGTCGACTCCAGCTACATTGCCGCCTGCCTCATGCCCGACACCACGTATTCCGTCGGCTTTGACTACAAGAACTTCAACGAGACCAACTACGCCGCCGAGCTTTCCGACAAGCTTGGCATTAAGAACGTGCGCAAGATGATCACCGCCGACGAGTTCTTCGACGCGCTACCCGATATCCAGTACCACATGGACGAGCCGCAATCGAACCTCTCCAGCGTGCCGCTGTACTATCTGGCACAGATGGCCGCCGAGGAAGTTACCGTCGTCCTTTCGGGCGAGGGCGCCGACGAGCTGTTTGCCGGCTACGAGTGGTACGAGGACACCCCCGAGATGCGATCCTTCAAGAAGCGCGTGCCGCTCGGCGTGCGCCGTGCCCTGGGCTCGCTCGTTCAGCATCTCCCCTACTTTAAGGGTCACAACTTCCTGACCAAGTGCGCCGAGGTCCCCGAGCGCTGGTACGTGGGCCAGGCAAAGGTGTTCGACCCGTCCGAGGTTGACGAGGTTCTCAAGCCAGCTTACGACACCGGCAAGAACGCCTCCGAAATGTGCGCAGAGTACTACAAGCAGGTCCCCGACTGCTGCGAGCTCTCTAAGAAGCAATATCTGGATATGAACATGTGGCTTCCGGGCGACATCCTGCTCAAGGCAGACAAGATGTGCATGGCGCACTCCCTGGAGCTCCGCGTTCCGTTCCTGGACAAAAAGGTCATGGAGTTCGCCGAGCATATTCCCGCCAACTACCGTGTCAACGAAGAGGGCTGCAAGCTTGTCCTGCGCCACGCCGCCAATCGCACGCTGCCCGATGAGTGGGCAACACGCAAGAAGGTTGGCTTCCCGGTGCCAGTTAAGTTCTGGCTGCGCGAGCAGAAATACTACGACTACGTCAAGGAGTACTTCACCGCACCGTGGTCTGCCGATTTCTTTGACACCGATGCGCTCATGAAGCTGCTCGACGATCACTTTGAGGGCCGCGCGCTCAACCAGCGCAAGATCTATACCACGCTGACGTTCCTCATTTGGTACAAGCGCTTCTTTATCGACGAGAACAAGGGCACCGAAGGCCCCTTGTCTGTTGGCAGGACGGCGGCGCGGAACCATTTACAGACCAGGGAATAGGTGATACTCTGGACGCAGACACAAGGCTCCCAGCCGTCATCAAGAGCAAGACAGTTGCCGCCGTCATAATTGCAGCAGTCATGCACCAGCCGCCGGACGGCTCGGTACTGCTGGTAGGTCAGTCGGGGAATGCCGTTCACCGCTCCACCTCCCGGCGTTTCTGCTGGGTCTGCTCCTGCTGGTGTATGGCAGCATCGGCGTTCCGCTTCACCTGTTGAAGCCGCCGCAAATCGTCTTGGATAGGCTTGTACTGCTCATACTCGGCTGTGTACTCCTGGTGAAGCCTCGCCTGTTCCTGTTCCCACGCATGAACGGGGATTTTACCAGCAGGGGAACGGTGCTTGTCCAGCTTCCGGCGGGCCATGTGGAACGTCCTCAACTCGTTCTCATGCTCCCTCTCGAATTTTTCCCGCTTGCCCTTCCACTTGATACCCTGCAACTCGTCATAGACGGGCTTGGTGTCTCGGTAGAGGTCAACAAGGCGAAGCAGTTCCTTCAATTCGTTCAGACGGTCACGCTTCGCTTTCATGGATGTGTTGATGGCCTCCGTTCGTTCACTCTGGGCGGCGATATGGGTCTCTAAATCTTCCAGCGTAGCGATGCCCCTCTCGGTCAGAAAATTGATGGCCTCGGCAAAACCTTTAAGATTTCCAATCCTGGCGTTGCGGCTCCATGCTCCGGCGTTCCGGCCCTCATAGTAGTCGGTCAGCAGGGCGGCAAGGGTCGGGGCCTGGGGCTTGCTCAATTCTTCTTTTATGGCCTTAATCCAATCCGTCAGGCCGGCGATTTTCTTCCGAATATCCCGCAGAATGTTGTTGGCCTTTTTTATCCAGCGGTTCAGATCGCCCTTGTCGGTGGGGATGCCCTTGGCCTCCATCTGGCGGACGGCCACGCCCTCATGGACGGTGGGCAGCAGGTCAAGGCCCTGACGCTCATAGGAGCGGTGGTCGATGCGGCAGGTCAGCCCCTTTTCCTCAAACTTGGCGTTCACCATAGCGGCCCACGCCTCCCGCCAATGTTCCAGTGTTTCCGGGCTTCCCCAGTCGGTAGTGGGAACAGCGTCAAAGAGGGGCTTGCCGTCCTCTCCCATGATGCGGTTCCCGTCCTCGTCCAGACGGTAGCGGCGGCGCTGCTTGCACCCCCATTTGCCGTCTGGCTCAATGGGCCGGATGGGGCAGAGAACATGAAAGTGCGGGTTAGGAATACCGCCGTCCTCCTTGTCCGGCTGGTGGATGGCAAAGTCGGCAATCATGCCCCGGCCCACAAGCTGCTCCGAAACAAATTGCCTTGCAAGAGCGATGTTTTCCTCCAATGAAAACTCGTTCTGCAAGGCAATGTCAAAGCTATATGCAAGCTGGGCTTTCTTGCCGCGCTCGGCCTTCTCCACGGCGTTCCAGAGGGTGGCGCGGTCTTGGTACTGGTTGGGGGCCTGGGGCGGCAGGAGAATGTCTGTGCAGACCACGCCGCCCTTGTGGGTGTAGTCGCTGACCTCGCCATAGTATTCGCTATACAATTTCTCCCCGGCTCGGTAGGCGGCGGACGTGACAACAGACTGTCCCGCGCTCCGTTTGACCTGGGTAACGTGGAGATGGAACAGGGCCAATTATCCGCTTTCCTGCTGGTCAGTGGCTTGGCTCACCAGGGCGGCAACTTCCGGCAGGGAAAAGACCTTTTCCATCAAAAGAAAAAAGGCCCTTTCGCTCATGCCGCGCACCTCCGGGGCGATACTCTCCACCGCTCCGCCACGGGTGATAAGTCGGTGGTTTCGCTTCTTCCTTTCGCCTTGGGTGTAGTAGCGGATGCGGTTCTCATACCGCTGGCCTCTGTGCTGGTACTGCTCCAACTTAGCGGTGGCCTCAGCATACTCTTTCTCTAATTCTTCGCGTGACTTGTCCATCGTGTTTGACCTCCTTCTTGGCAAAACAAAAGACCGTCTACCTGCTGTGTCGGGTAAACGGTCAAGGGTAACGGTATTCGGTTTTAGCCTCGCTGGAAAGGTGCAGACGCAGAGCGGATGTACCTTTCCAGCGAGGGCGCAGGGATAGCCGCAAAGCGGCGCAAGGGGCGCAGCCCCTTGTACGGAGCGGAGCGACGCAAACGGCCCGGACTTTCGGAAGTCCGGGCCGTAGCCTCGCAGAGCGCACGATACATGGTCGCAGACCATGTATAGAAGTGCGCCCTTTGTTCCAAAGGGATTTTATAAGTCCATCATTGATGGGAGAATTTTGTTGAACATATGGCGCACCTTATCAATCCGGGTGTTTGGGCGGCGTGGCTGAAAAACTGGTTCGCCGCTGGCGATTTGATACCCCTTCAATTCTGTTAAACAAACGCTTCTCCCGTTTGTATAAAAGGTGAGGTCATTGCGGTACTCTTGCACACAGCGGGCAGGGATTTCGCCAGTAAAAATCACCTCGCTGTTTTTAACCTGGGTCGTTTCAATACTCGCGCAATATTTTGGTGCGTCATGATAAGCTCTGGAGAGATATTCCTGCGGCGCATAGAGTGTAAAAGAAAGATATGGTTCCAATAGCTGCGTCCCCGCCTTTTTCAACACCTGCTCCAATACAATAGGTGCCAATGACCGAAAGTCTGCGGGAGTGCTGACCGGACTATAATAAAGCCCATACTCAAAACAGATTTTACAGTCCGTTACCTTCCATCCATACACGCCTTGTTCCAGACCGTAGCGGATACCATCCAATACAGCGTTTTGAAAACTCTGATTCAAGTACCCAACGGAAACTTTGCTCTCATACTGCACTCCGGTGCCAAGGGGGAGAGGGGTGACGGACAGCCCGATGGACGCCCAGAATGGATTGGGCGGCACTTCGATATGAATGGTGTGACTTACCGCTTTCAATGGCCTCTCCATATAGATGACGGCAGGTTCTTTTGCAGTTGTGTTGAGCTGATATTTTTCCACCAGAAGATCAGAGATAATTTCCAATTGTACCCGGCCCAAAAAGGAGAGAATGATCTCATGGGTCACAGCGTCTACTTCATAGCGCAGAAGCGGGTCGGTATCCGCAATTTCTGTCAAGGCGTTTAACAAGCGTTCCCTCTGTTCTGGTTTCTCTGGTGCAATTGCTGTCCGCAGCAAAGGGAGAGGATTGTCGCTCCACGTTTCACGGGGCAGCAGCAGTTTGTTTCCCAGCACATCATTCAGCCGCAAACTGTCGCAGGGTACAATGACGATCTCGCCCGCATGGGCAATCTCTGTTCGGACAATCTCACCCTTTGAGGGGATACGCATTTCCGTAATTTTCAGTTTTTCTTTCCCTGCCAAGGCTACGGAATCCCGCAAATGAAGCGTACCGCTATACAACCGCAGATAGGCAAGGCGTTGGCTCTGGTTTGCGTACTCAACTTTGAACACAGTTCCGCACAATTCAGAGCTGTTCTGCCCGGTGGGTGATTGGAATGTATCTGTGACCGCTTCAATGAGTTGTCGGATTCCCAAGTTTACCTTGGCACTGCCATGATAGACCGGAAACAGAGAGACGCTTTGGATTCTCCTGTTTTCCTCCCGCAGAAGTTCTTCTTTGTCCATTGGTTCTCCGGCAATATATTTCTCCAACAATTCATCACAGTCCGCAATCACGGTATCCCAATTCTCCAGCCCCATGTTTTCCATGATGGATATATCCGGGGAAAGCTGCACGTTCTGCTTAATAATCATATTTGCGGAGAGCTTATCTCGGATAGACTGATACACACCTGGCAGGTCAATCCCGTCCTGGTCGATTTTGTTAATAAAGATAACAGTTGGGATTTTCATTACTTGCAGAGCATGAAACAGAATACGGGTCTGCGCCTGAACGCCGTCTTTTGCAGAAACAACCAAAATCGCTCCGTCAAGAATGGCAAGGGAGCGATAGACCTCCGCTAAGAAATCCATATGCCCAGGAGTATCCACAATGTTGACCTTACAATCGTGCCACTGAAAGGAAGTGACCGCCGTTTGAATGGTGATTCCACGCTGCCGCTCTAAAAACATGGTGTCCGTTCTCGTTGTTCCCTGATCCACACTGCCGGGCGCCTCGATTGCTCCGCTGGTATATAACAAGCTCTCCGTCAAGGTCGTCTTACCTGCGTCTACATGAGCAAGAATGCCAATATTGATGATTTTCATATGATTGTCCTCCATACAAGGCCCAGAAGGGCGCAAAAATCCCCAGCGACAAATACTTTTACCGCTGGGGATGATAGGTAGGACACACATGAAAACTGCGGCCAAGGCTGGCCGTTGTCTATCACGATATGAAATGAAAAGGCAAAAGTATTCTTAAATTGGGTACAAAAACCAAGCCCTCTCCTTGAGGACGTTTGTCTTTGTTCCCATTATCAAATTTTATTTAAGAATACCTTGCCGCATATTGATAAACTCCTTTGCTTGGATTTTTATAGTATAGCATATCAAATTCCCAAAAGCAACCCTGTTAAGATAAATTTTTTCTGTCACTGCACCTCCCTTGATTCTCATCTTCATTGCAACAGCCTCAGGACTC
>NZ_QRHM01000034.1:0-15338 GCF_003470325.1 Collinsella sp. AM24-1
CTGCCAGTCAAGCGCTCTCCCAGCTGAGCTACGCCCCCGTGACGTCGAAATACTATAGGGGAAGTTGGCGCGGCGTGCAAGGACTTTTTGAGTCAGATTCTAAATGCCTATCGATATAGGTAAGTGATGGCGGTGCCGGTGTGGACTTGGATCGTGGCTGTTGACCTGACGACGTTAGAGATGCCCGTGTCGGCTAGTAGAACTAACGAAGCGTGATCTAGTTCCCACTCCAAGCCATGTTCGCTTACCTTGGTGTTGGGGGCTATGGCGATGATGGAGAAGGTGCTGCCCTCGTGGCCTTCGATGATCCAGGATTCGCCTTCGTGCAGGATGCGGGCCGTGGTCTCGTCCTCGGCAATCCAGACTGGGGCGTCATCGTAGCCCGCAAGCAGGCCCAGTACGGAAAGTGCCATGTCCGGACGGCCGCCCGTAGCGCAAGTCGCAACCACTTCGGCACCCGGCCAGCGACGGCGAACGGCATCGAGCGCCAGCGCCAGGTCGGTATAGTCCTTGTAAGGGTCGTGGCGCTCAACTTCAAAATCGGTGGCGGCATCGACCAGCGCGCGACCCGCGTCGCTCACCGTGTCGGCATCCCCCACATACACGTCGCAGCTTAGTCCCGCACTCAGAAGGGCATCCAGGCCGCGGTCCACGGCAACAACGTAATCGCACTCCCCTGCTAGCCTACGCAACAGATCCGCGCTCACCACTACGGGCGAGCCGCAGACCACTAATACCTTGCAAGCCACGGCCCTCGCCTATCCCTCAAACGAGAGCACGCGGGCCAGATCCAGGTCCTCGTAACTGTCGATAAAGATATCGCAGTTGGCGCACACATCGTCGCGCTTCATGCGGCCGTGCGGGTCATAAATACCCACACGCTTAAAGCCGGCGACCCCAGAACTCTTAAGGCCAAAGACGGCGTCCTCAAACACCCATGCACGCTCAAACTTATGCCCGTGACGCTCCTCTAGGCGGCGCAGCGCCAGCTCATACACATCGGGGAACTGCTTGGAGCGCCCCGCCTCGCCCGTGGTGGTCACAAACTCCATGTAGGCATCGAGCCCGGCGCCCGCAAGCGCAGACTTAACCAACTCGGCCGGCGTGGACGTGGCAACGCACATGACAATGCCCGCCGCCTTCGCCTGCTCCAAAAATGCCAGAAGCCCCTCGCGCGGCGGCACCCTGGAGTAGCCATCGATCAGGATGTCGCTCAGCTCGCGATACAGCTCTTCGCCATTCGCGCCAATGCCCCAGATGTCGTGGTAGACCTGGCACTCATCCTCGAGCGACAAATGCTCAAACTGGGCAAAATCGTCGACCGTCACGTCAACACCGTGGCGGTGTAATAACTCGGGCTGGGCATAGGCCCAAACGGGGGTGCTATTAACCAGTGTGCCGTCGCAATCGAAAATAAAAGCAACACTTGGGGCAGCGATGTGGTCCATATACGAGCCTTTCGATGTCAAAAGGTAAACAACCTGCTAAAAACGTTTTACCAAACGTCAACCTAACAATCTAGAAACGCTAATTGGTAAAACTGTCAAGAGTTTTACCATCGCAATTCTGCCAGTGGTCTAAACATGGCGCTCGCCGATTAAACACCGCCGCAAATCCACTTTTCTCCATAAAAGTAACGAACAGGTGTTATCGTATTTCGTGCCGAAAGTTCCACCGAGCACGCGAGGTGGAACGAATCATAGAACTATCGCCGTCCCCTCGATTCGTGCAGCCTTGGACCTTTCGCATCTAGTCACCAAGGCAACACGCTGCCGCGTCATGATGGGATCAAACGTGAGCGATACAAAGCTAAAGCCAGCAACCAAAAAGCCCGCTACCCGTAAGGCCGCCCCGCATGCACCGGAGCTTTCCAAGGACGATGTCTATCTGTTTGGCATTGGCATGTGGGAGCGCAGTTGGGAAAAGATGGGCGCGCACCCCGACACGCAGAACCGTACGCGTGGCTGGCGCTTTTGCGTTTGGGCGCCCGACGTAAAGAGCGTCCATGTCATTGGCGAATTTAACGACTGGGATGAGCAAGCCAACCCGCTGGTGCCCGTGCATACGAGCGCTATTTGGGAAGGCTTTATTCCTGGCGCCGAGCAGGGTCAGCTCTATAAGTACCTTATCGAGACCAACGAGGGCGAAAAGCTCTACAAGGCCGATCCGTACGCCTTTAAGGCCGAGTGCCCTCCGGGAACGGCCAGCGTGCTGTGGACCCTCGATGGCTACCAGTGGAACGACGCGGCTTGGCTCAAGCGCCGCGCCAGCCATAACCACATGTCGCAGCCCCTTAACATCTACGAGGTACATATTGGCTCGTGGAAGCGCCACGGCGACGCGCCGCAGGGCGAGCCCGACGAGTACGGCAACTACCCCGGCCCCATGGATCCCTTCCCCGCACAGCGCGGCGAGTTCTACACCTACGACGACCTGTCGGTTGAGCTCGTGGACTACGTGCGCGACATGGGCTATACGCATATCGAGGTCATGCCGCTTATGGAGCATCCCTTCGATGGCTCCTGGGGCTACCAGACGACCGGCTACTATGCCGCCACGTCGCGCTACGGCAACCCGCAGCAGCTCATGCACTTTATCGATGCATGCCACGAGGCGGGTATTGGCGTGATCATGGACTGGGTGCCCGGCGGTTTTTGCGCCGACTCCCACGGCCTTGCCACCTTTAACGGCCACATGCTGTTTGAGCACGAGATTCACCCCAACTGGGGCACGCACAAGTTTGACTTCGCCCGCGGCGAGGTCCGCTCCTTCCTGGTCTCCAACGTGCTGTACTGGCTCGAGAACTTCCACGTGGACGGCATTCGCATGGACGGCGTGTCCAGCATGCTGTACCTCAACTTTGGCATTGACGATCCCGGCCAAAAGAAGTTCAACAAGTACGGTACCGAGGAGGACCTGGACGCCAGCGCGTTTATCCGCCAGGTCAACTGCGCCGTGGAGGCACACTACCCCGACGTGATGATGATGGCCGAGGAGTCCACCGCGTGGCCGCTCGTGACCTATCCGCCGCAGGACGGCGGCCTGGGCTTCCACTACAAGTGGGACATGGGCTGGATGAATGACACCCTGCACTACATGCAGACCGATTTTCCGTGGCGCCCCGGCAACCACGGACTGCTCACGTTCTCCATCATGTACGCCTTTACCGAGAACTTTATCTGCCCGCTGAGCCACGACGAGGTCGTGCATGGCAAGTGCTCGCTGATCGGCCGCATGCCGGGCGACTGGTGGCGCCAGTTTGCCGGCCTGCGCACGCTTGCCTTCTACCAGATGACGCACCCCGGTGCCAAGCTCAACTTTATGGGCAACGAGATCGGCCAGTTTATCGAGTGGCGCTACTACGAGTCCATCCAGTGGTTCCTGACCGAGGAGTACGAGACTCACCGTCATCATCAGGCGTTTATCAAGGCACTCAACCACTTGTACACCGCCGAGCCCGCCCTGTACGAGCGCGGCTACACCGACGACGGCTTTACCTGGATCGATGCGGACAACTCCAAGCAGTCCATCGTGAGCTTTGTGCGCCAGGGCGAGGATATCGACGACGACCTGGTGATTCTGATCAACTTTGACCCGGCGAGCTACGAGAGCTTCCGCGTGGGCGTGCCGCGCGAGGGTGACTGGGAGGTCATCTTTGACTCCGACCGTCCCGAGTTTGGCGGCAGCGGATACGCCGGTGAGGAGCCCTACACCTGCTCGAGCGAGCCCTATCCCTGGAACGGGCAGATGGACTCCATTGAGATTAAGGTTCCCGGCCTGGCAGGCGTGGTGCTTAAGCGCCGCGGTCCCAGCAGCTATAAGCCGCCGGTGGTTGAGGAGCCCAAGGCTGCGCCCAAGAAGCGCACGTCCTCGGTAAAGCCTAAGCCTGCGGCCGCCAAGAAGGCTCCGGCTAAGGCGAAGGCAAAGGCTGACGCAAAGCCCGCTGCTAAAGCTACCGCGGCCAAGAAGCCGGCTGCCAAAAAGGCCGCTACCAAGGCCAAGTCTGCTTCTGTTAAGCCGTCTGCCAAGGATGCGTAACAAAGCCGTTACAGCTGTAATCACCCGCCCCGCCGGGGCGTAGGATATGAGTCATAACCGTTCCGGGAGAAACATCCCCGGGGGAAAGGAACGTATGAATAAGATCTTCGACAACAAGCAGGAGTTTACCGAGCTCTATCGCGATGCCGTTATGAGCATCAGCGGCAAGAGTGTCGAGGCCGCCAGCGACCTCGACCGCTTTAACGCCCTGGCAAAGCTCGTGGCCGAGAAGGCGCGCACCGTTGCCACCAAGAGTGACGCCCGCGTCACCGCCGAGGGCAAGAAGCGCGTGTACTACTTCTCGATCGAGTTTTTGATCGGTCGCCTGCTCGACAACTACCTGCTCAACTTTGGCGTGCGCGACATGGTCGCCGAGGCGCTCGACGACATGGGCTTTGACCTGTCCGTCATCGAGAACCAGGAGCCCGATCCGGCTCTGGGCAACGGTGGCCTGGGCCGTCTGGCCGCATGCTTCCTGGATTCCATGGCAGCCGAGGGCATTGCCGGCTACGGCAACGGTATGCGCTACCGCTACGGTCTGTTTAAGCAGGAGATTGTCAACGGCAGCCAGGTCGAGACCACCGACGAGTGGCTCACCCACGGCTATCCCTGGGAGGTCCGTCGTCAGGACAAGGCCGTGACCATCAAGTTTGGTGGCCATGTTGAGGGCTTTGAGGAGGACGGCCGCACGTTCTACCGCACGGTGGACACGCAGGACATCCTGGCCGTCCCCTATGACATCCCCGTCGTGGGCTATGCCGGCGAGACCGTCAACAAGCTGCGCGTCTGGGCCGCCGAGCCGGTCGAGGAGCACTTTGATCTGGAGGCCTTCAACCGCGGCGACTATGCCCAGGCCGATGCCGAGCGCGCTGAGGCCGAGGCCATCAGCGCCATCCTCTACCCCAACGACGCCGGCGAGCACGGCCGTCTGCTGCGCCTGAAGCAGGAGTACCTGTTTGTTTCGGCCGGTATCTACAGCCTGCTCGACACCTTTGAGAAGGAGCACGGCGCGAACTGGGAGCTGCTGCCGCAGTTTGTAGCCATCCACACCAACGATACCCACCCCGCCATGTGCGGCCCCGAGCTCATGCGTATCCTCATCGACGAGAAGAAGCTCGAGTGGGATGACGCCTGGAACATCGTGACGCAGGTCGTGAGCTACACCAACCACACCATCCTGCCCGAGGCCCTGGAGAAGTGGCCAATCGGCACGTTCTCCAAGCTCCTCCCCCGCGTGTACCAGATCATCGACGAGATCAGCCGTCGTTGGCACGAGTCTTTCGACACCACGCAGGAGGGCTGGCAGGAGCGTCTGCGCCAGACCGCCATCCTGTGGGACGGCGAGATTCGCATGGCCAACCTGTCTGTGATCTGCAGCCACAGCGTCAACGGCGTGGCCAAGATCCATTCCGACATCATCAAGAACATCGTGCTCAAGGACTTCTATGCCCTGACGCCCGAGAAGTTCAACAACAAGACCAACGGCATCTCGCACCGTCGCTTCTTTGCCGAGGCCAACCCCACCTACGCCAGGCTCGTGACCGAGGCCATTGGCGATGGCTGGCTCAAAGACGCCTTTGAGCTTGAGAAACTCAGGGAGTTTAAGGACGACACCGAGTTCCTGAAGGCCGTGGGTGCCTCCAAGCGCGCCAACAAGGAGCGTCTGGCCGCCTACGTCAAGGCCGAGACCGGTCTGGTTATCGACCCCAACACCGTCTTCGATGTCCAGGTAAAGCGCTTCCACGCCTATAAGCGCCAGCTCATGAACATCATGAAGGTGATGGACATCTACAACCGTCGCATCGCCGATCCTAACTTCCACGTGACGCCGACGACCTTCATCTTTAGCGGCAAGGCTGCCTCGAGCTACACCTTTGCCAAGGAGACCATCCGCCTCATTAACTCCGTGGCCGACGTCATCAACAACGATGCCCGCGTCAACGAGGTCATGAAGGTCTGCTTTATCCCCAACTTCCGTGTGAGCAACGCTCAGCTCATCTACCCGGCCGCCGAGATCTCGGAGCAGATCTCCACGGCCGGCAAGGAGGCCTCGGGCACGTCCAACATGAAGCTCATGATGAACGGCGCCATTACGCTGGGCACCCTCGACGGCGCCAACATCGAGATCGCCGACCTGGCCGGCCGCGAGAACGAGGCCATCTTTGGCCTGACCGCTCCCGAGGTCGAGCAGCTCTGGGCATCCAACAGCTACTTTGCGTGGGATACCCTCAACGGCGACCGCGAGCGTCTGGGCCGCGTGATGGACGAGCTCAAGGACAACACGTTTGCGGGTCTTTCGGGCAACTTCGAGAGCATCTACAACGAGCTCATGAACAACAACGACCCCGACCTGGTCATGGCTGACTTCCGTAGCTACGTGGATGCATGGGAGAACCTCACGGGCAGCTACGGCGACCAGGAGACCTGGAACCGCAAGGCCCTGCTCAACACCGCCTCCTCCGGCTGGTTCTCGAGCGACCGCACCATTCGCGAGTACCGCGACGAGATCTGGCACGCGTAAAGGCGCGCGAGCTCCCTTTGCCGCACGGCATTACTCGACGGGCGTGACAGTGCGCCGCGCCCGTCGCTAATGGGTTAGGAACATCGATGACAGAAGGAGAAATCGATGAGTAAGAAAGAATGCATCGCGATGCTCCTCGCAGGAGGACAGGGCAGCCGATTGGGGGCACTCACCCAAAAGATCGCCAAGCCGGCGGTTAGCTTTGGTGGCAAGTTCCGCATTATCGACTTTTCGCTGTCCAACTGCTCCAACTCGGGCATCGACACGGTGGGCGTTCTGACGCAGTACCGTCCCTACCTGCTGCATGCCTACGTGGGCTCCGGCGAGGCGTGGGATCTGGACAGCCGCGACGGCGGCGTGTCGATCCTGCCGCCGTACGAGACGCAGACCGGCGGCGCCTGGTATGCGGGCACGGCCGACGCCATTACGCAGAACCTCGACTACATCAAGGCCAACGACCCCAAGTACGTCCTGATTCTTTCGGGCGATCACCTGTATCGCATGGACTACCGCAAGATGCTCAAGACGCACATTGAGAACAACGCCGACCTCACGGTGAGCGTTATGCCCGTGCCGTGGGAGGAGGCCAGCCGCTTTGGCATCCTGACCACCGACCCCGAAGACGGCCGCATCACCAAGTTCACCGAGAAGCCCGAGAAGCCCGATTCGAACCTCGCGTCCATGGGCATCTACATCTTCTCGGCCGACGTGCTGATCGAGGCGCTCGAGGAGGACGCTCTGGACCAGCGCTCGAGCCACGACTTTGGCAAGGACATCATCCCCAAGCTGCTCGGTGAGAACAAGCGCCTGTACAGCTACGAGTTCCACGGCTTTTGGAAGGACGTCGGCACTATCGCCAGCTTCCACGAGACCTCGATGGACCTGCTGGGCAACAACCCCGAGTTCGATCTGTTCGACAAGAACTTCCCCATCATGTCCAACATCACCACGCGTCCGCCGCACTACATTGGCCCGGACGGCCGCCTGGACGACTGCCTGGTCTCCAACGGCTGCAAGATCTACGGCACCGCTCGCCACTCGATCCTTTCGACCGATGTCATCATCGAGGAGCGCGCCGTGGTCGAAGACTCTGTGCTGCTGCCGGGTGCGCACGTTAAGAGCGGCGCGCACATCTGCCGCGCTATTTTGGGCGAGAACTCCACGGTCGAAGAGGGCGTGAAGCTCGGCTCTGTCGATACCACCAAGGATACGGCCGTCGTTGGAAATGACGTCGTTATCGGGAAGGGGGAATGATCCGATGATCAATCGCAAGGCCATCGGTTACATCACCGCTAACTACTCTTCGACCTACGGCAGCGTCCTGCTCAAGGACCGCCCCATCGCGTCCGTTCCGTTTTTGGGCCGCTACCGCCTGATCGACTTCCCGCTGTCCAACATGATGAATGCCGGGATTAAGACCGTCGGTGTCGTCATGCCGGGCAACTACCGCTCGCTGATCGACCACGTGGGCTCTGGCAAGGACTGGGGCCTGGACCGCAAGAAGGGCGGCCTGTTCATGGTGCCCGGCAACGCATATGGCACCACCAAGGGCGGCATGCGCTTCCTGCTGCGCGACATCATCTCCAACAAGACGCTGTTCCAGCGCTCGGAGAAGCCCTATGTCGTGATGATGGGCACCAACATCATCTTTAACATGGACCTCAACACCATCATCGAGGCGCACGAGAAATCCGGTGCCCAGATGACCGTGGTGTACTGCAAGGCCACGCGCAATGTTGATGACGAGACCAAGCTCGATATTAACGAGAACGGTCGTCTGACGGGCGTGAGCGCCGGCGTTGTGTACGGCGACAACGCGTCTATGGACTGCTGCATCGTCAACCGCGAGACGCTGCTCGAGATCATCGACCACTACCAGGCCGCCGACTATCTGGACCTGCTCGAGGCGCTCCAGGGCGACTTTGGCAACATCGACGTGTGCAGCTACGAGTACAAGGGCGAGGTCGTGGGCGTGTTTAGCGAGAAGTCGCTGTATCGCCGCAGCATGGACCTGCTCGACCAGACCGTCGCCGACCAGCTCTTTGACCCCGAGCGCCCGATCCTGACCAAGGCTCACGACGTGCCGCCTTCGCGCTATGCGACCGGCAGCCACGCGTGCAACTCGATCATCTCAGCCGGCTGCATCATCAAGGGCACCGTGCGCAATTCGATCCTGTCGCGTGGCGTCGTGGTCGAGGAAGGCGCTTCGGTGACCAACTCGATCATCAACCAGAGCTGCATCATCAAGAGCGGCGCCCGCGTCGAGAATGCCATTCTGGACAAGAACAACGTGGTCCCCACCAACACCGAGCTTCGCGGCACGCCCGAGAACATCCTGGTGCTGGGCAAGGCTCCGTTAACTTCCGACACCACCATCGTACGTTAACGTTGGCACCGCAACATCGCTCGTAACATGTAGAATAGCCGCCCGGTTAGCGCCAGGCGGCTATTCTCGAATTGCAACATGGGAGACAATATGGCAGATTCCAGCAAAAAGATGCAGATCGTGTTTGCCTCGGCCGAGTGCGCACCGTTTGTAAAGACCGGTGGCCTGGGCGACGTGGCGGGCTCGCTGCCCGCGGCGCTTGTGCGCGCCGGCGCCGAGGTCATCGTCATGGTGCCCAAGTACGCCACCATCAAGGACGAGTACAAGGCGCAGATGGAGCACTTCTCCGACTTTTACGTGAGCCTGGGCTGGCGCAACGAGTACTGCGGTCTCGAGAAGCTCGAGCACGACGGCGTCACCTATATGTTCATCGACAACGAGCGCTACTTTGCGCGCGACTATCCGTACGGCTTCTTTGATGACGGCGAGCGCTTTGCGTTCTTCTCCAAGGCCATCACCGAGAGCCTGCAGCACCTGCCGGCCGGCTTTGAGTGCGACATCCTGCACTGCAATGACTGGCAGACCGCACTGGCGCCCGTGTTCTTGCGCGAGTTCTACCAGGGCCTGCCGCTGTACGACCGCGTCAAGACCGTGTTCTCGATCCACAATGTGGCGTTCCAGGGCCAGTTTAGCGACACCGTGATGGAGGACATCCTAGGTGTGGCGCATATTCCGGCGGCCGCCTCGCAGCTGCGTTGCGACGCCTGCAGCATCAACTACATGCTGGGCGCCCTGCGCTATGCCGACGCCATCACTACGGTGAGCCCCACCTATGCCAACGAGATCCAGACGCCCGAATTTGGCGAGGGCCTGGACGGCGTTTTGCGCGAGCGTTCCTACGCGCTGCAGGGTATCCTGAACGGCATTGATGTGGCAGGCTTTGACCCGGCGACCGACAAGCGCATTGCCGCCAACTACACCGTGGAGGACCGTTCCGGCAAGGCCGTGTGCAAGGCCAAGCTGCAGGAAGAGCTGGGGCTCGAGGTTCGCGACGACCGCCCGCTCATGGTGATGGTCACGCGCCTGACGCGCCAAAAGGGCATGGACCTGGTCATGTACGCGCTCGACCGCATTCTGGCCGGCAGCGTGCAGGTGGCCGTGCTTGGCACTGGCGACCGCGACTACGAGGACGGACTGCGATACTTCCAGGACAAGTACCCCGGCACCATGGCCGCACGCATCGAGTTCGATCCTGCGCTGTCGCAGCGTATGTATGCCGCGGCCGACATGTTCCTGATGCCTTCGAAGTTTGAGCCCTGCGGCCTGTCGCAGATCATCGCTATGCGCTACGGTACCTTGCCCATCGTGCGCGAGACCGGTGGCCTGAAGGACACTGTGATCCCGTACAACGAGTTTACCGGCGAAGGCACGGGCTTCTCGTTTACCAACTTTAACGGCGACGAGATGGGCGACGCCGTGTTCCGCGCGGCGCGTCTGTTCTGGGATAACCGCGACGCCTGGAACCAGCTGGTCACGCAGGCTATGAGCCAGGACTTTAGCTGGACGCGCTCGGCCGACAAGTATCTGGACCTGTATTTCTTTATGCATCCGGAGATTGAGAGGCCGGCGGCTGTTGTCGACGAGCCTGTGGTTGTGGCTGAGAAGGCTGAGGCCGAGCCCGAGCCCCAGGCCGAGGTTGTGGCCAAGCCCGAGCCTAAGGCTGAGGAGAAGCCGGTTGAGGCTAAATCTGAGGTGAAGGTTGAGACAGCTCCCGAGGCTGCTCCCGAGGCTGAGGCTAAGCCGGCTGCGAAGCCTGCTGCCAAGAAGACCACGACGCGCAAGACGACGGCCAAGAAGGCTACGACAACCAAGGCCGCTGCCACCAAGACCACCGCTGCCAAGGCAACTACCGCCAAGGCAACGACTACGCGCAAGCGCACGACCGCCGCTGCCAAGAAGGCCGCCGAGGCCGAGGCTGCTCCCGAGGCAAAGGCCGAGGTCGCTGAGGCCAAACCGGCCGCCAAGGCTCCGGCAAAGACCGCTGCCAAAAAGACGACCACGACTGCCAAGAAGGCAACAGCTGCCAAGAAGACCACGGCAACGAAGTCGACGGCCGCCAAGGCTACCGCGGCTAAAACCGCCCCGAAGGCTGCCGCAAAACCCGCCGTCAAGGTCGAGGAGGCAGCTGCCGAGGCCAAGCCGACCGCCAAGACCACCACGCGCAAGCGCGCAACGACGACGGCCAAGAAGTCCACGACCAAGGCTACAACTCCCAAGGCGGAAGCTAAGATCGAGGCCAAGCCCGAGGTAAAGCCCAAGCCGGCACCGAAGGCCGCCGAGGTCAAGACCGCTCCGAAGGCTACGGCAAAGGCCGAGCCTAAGGTCGAGCCCGCCAAGAAGGCCCCGGTCTCCCCCGTCGCCGCGACCGAGGAAAAGGCTCCGACCAAGAAGACCTCCGTCCGCAAGGCAACGGCCACCCGCAAGCGGCGCTAGCATACAGACGATTCAAAACCTCATCAAACCCTAAGCAAGGGGCGCTCCAACCGGGCGCCCCTTCTCTGTAGGTAGTGGTAAAACGATTTTCTAGGACAACCGTTCGCCGATGGTAAACGGATGTTGTTTATACACCCTGTGTACTACAGATATACTTACATCTTAGGCGTAAAACCCATGGCCCGCAGGCCATGATTCTATTGAACTGGACCGTACTATGAGATTGATACACAACAGCCGTCTACCGCAGTTTCGCACTCCGTTTGGCGCTGTGACCACTGGAACTTCCGTTGCACTCTCGGTGATATTGGAGGATGCCGATCCCAACCAGGCAACGCTTACGCTGCGCACCTGGGTAGATGAGATCGGTGAGTCTCTGTATCCCATGAAGCACGAGGGCGACGGAATATTTACCGTAGAGCTTGAGTGCACCGAGCCCTGTCTTATCTGGTACAGCTTTATCTGCAATATCGAGGGCCAGCCCGAGGTTCGCCTGGGCGCACCGCAGGGCCGCACCGGCGGCGAGGGCGTAACTTACGGCTACGCCGAGGTTCCGTCCTTCCAGATTACCGTCTACAAGCACCGAGAGAACCGTCCCACTTGGTACGAGCGCGGTATGGTCTACCAGATCTTCCCCGACCGCTATGCCCGCGACGAGAACTGGCGCGAGCGCACGCAGGCCGAAGTCGAAAAACCGCGCAACGGAATCCAGCGCCGCATGGTCGAGGACTGGAACGAACCGCCCGAGTACGAGCGTGCCGAAGACGGCTCCATCAAGACCTGGGATTTTTACGGCGGCTCGCTCAAGGGCATCCAAGAAGACCTGCCCCGCATCGCCGAGCTGGGCTTTACGGCCATTTACCTCAACCCCATTTTTGAAGCCGCGAGCAACCACCGCTACGACACCGCTGATTACACCAAGATCGATCCGATTCTGGGCACCGAGCAGGATTTTACCGAGCTGTGCCAGGCAGCCGAGAAGCTGGACATCTCCATCATCCTGGACGGCGTCTTTAACCACACGGGCGACGACTCCATCTATTTCAACCGCTACGGCAACTACCCCGGCGTAGGCGCGTGGCAGAGCGAGGATTCGCCGTGGCGCGATGCGTTTTATTTCCATGAGGACGGTTCGTATGACTGCTGGTGGGGTGTGGGCAATATGCCCGCCATCAATGAGAGCTCCGAGCTGGTACGCGAGCGGCTCCTGGGCAAGGACGGCGTGATCCGCAAATGGCTGCGCGCCGGTGCCCATGGTTGGCGCCTGGACGTGGCCGACGAGCTTTCCGATGACTTCCTGGCCGAGATCAAAAAGGCCGTGCTCGCCGAGAAACCTGACGCGCTGCTGCTCGGCGAGGTCTGGGAAGACGCCTCCAACAAGATCAGCTACGGCCATCTGCGCCGCTACCTGCAGGGCTCTGAGCTCGACTCTGCCATGGACTACCCCTTCCGCGACATGGTCATCGGCTTTTTGATGGGCTACAAGAATGCCTATCAAGCTGCTGAGGACATCGAGACCCTGCGCGAGAACTACCCGCGCGAGGCACTGGCCTGCGCGCTCAATCTGCTTTCGAGCCACGACCGCCCGCGCATTATCTCGGTGCTCGGCGGTGGCCCCGACGAGTCGCAGCTGCCCGAGAGCGAGCGCAGCAAATGGCGCCTGGACGAGAACTCGATGGGCCTGGCCAAGAGCCGTTTTTGGTTGGCAACGCTCATGCAGATGACCTTCCCCGGCGTGCCTTCGATCTACTACGGCGACGAATACGGCCTGGAGGGCCTTACCGATCCGGGCAACCGCCGCACCCTGCCGACCAAGGACCATCTGCACGACTTCGACACGCTGGCTATTGTCAAGAACGCCTCTGCCGTACGCCGCGCACTGCCATTTATGATCGACGGCGAGATCAAGGCCTTCGCGCTCAACGATGAGGTGCTGGCCTACAACCGCACGGGCAAGGATGGCGAGTCCGCGACGGTTATCATCAACCGTAGTCTGCGCAATTCGCACCGCGTGACGATTCCGGCGCTCGGCGAATGCGCGAGTGACGTGATCAGCGGTCACGAGTGCGAGATCCACAACGGTACGGTCACGCTCGATCTGTATCCGCTGGGCTCGTCAATCATCTATCACCATGCCGAGCAGCGCCTGCAAGAGCCGCTCGATCACGGCGCGGGCGTCGTGTGCCATATCACCTCGGTGCCCACCGATGACGGCAAGCCCGGCACGATCGGCGCACCCACGCGTCGTTTTATCGACCATCTGGCCGCTATGGGCATGCGCTACTGGCAGGTTCTACCTGTCAACCCGACGGACTTCTTCCGCTCCCCTTACGCTGGGCCTTCGGCCTTTGCGGGCAATGTTGACCTGCTGCCCGAGAGCCAAGAAGAGCTGGCGGCCGACTTTGAGACTTGGAAGGCCCGTGGCGGCGAGGATGCAGACCCGCTCTACACGGCGTTTAAACATCGCAACGCCGATTGGCTCGAGAAGTACTGCGTCTACATGGCCGTTAAGAAGTACTTTGAGGGCGAGTCGCGCCACGATTGGCCGGCCGATGTCGCGCGCTACAACGAGCATCTGATTGACGACAAGCGTTTCCACGACGAGGCCGAGCTGCAGGCGTACATGCAGTACCGCTTTGACCTGGCCTGGTGCGAGCTCATGAACTATGCGCACAAGAAGGGCATCGAGGTCATCGGCGACATTCCCATGTACGTTTCGGACGATTCGGCCGACGCGTGGAGCGAGCCCGAGAACTTCTGGCTGTCCGATACCGGCAAGGCGATTGAGATTTCGGGCGCACCGCCCGACAACTTTGCGCCCGAGGGTCAGGTGTGGGGCAACCCGACGTTCCGCTGGGACCACATGAAGCAGAACGGCTACCGCTGGTGGATGGACCGTTTGCGTCGCGCGTTCTCGCTCTACGACCGCGTGCGCCTGGATCACTTCCTGGGCTTCCACAGCTACTTTAGTATCCCCGCCGGCAAGGCCTGTGCCGACGGTCGCTGGCTGGCGGGTCCGGGCAAGGACCTGTTCCAAACCGCCTATGACGAGCTGGGTCCGCTCAACTTTATTGCCGAGGACCTGGGCTATTTGACGCCTGGCGTTCGCGCCATGGCTTCGACCTGTGGCTTCCCCGGTATGGATGTACTTGAGTTTAGCGATTACGACGTCCGCAACGACGTGCATCCCACGCCGGGCAAGATTCTATACACCTCGACGCACGATACGTCGACACTCGCCGGTTGGTGCACGCGCTCCTTTGCTGGCGGCGACGAGCCGAGCGGTGTTGAGGTGGCGGCCAAGCTGATGGGCGACGCGCTCGCAAGCAATGCTCCCCTGGTGATGATGCCGCTGCAGGATGTCCTGGGGCTTAGCGACGACGCGCGCATGAATGTGCCGGGTGTCGCCACGGGCAACTGGACCTGGCAGGCCGATGAGGCTGACGTTGCGGCCGCTGAGGGCAAAACTGCACAGCTCCTGCGCAACACCCATAGATTCTGGGGCGAAGCGTGATAAAACCCCCGATATAGGGTACAGTTACAGCTGTTTGAATTTATGCGGGCAGAGCGATCTGCCCGCTTTGTGCTGAAAAGGAAGTATTATGGCGCGCTACGAT
Source organism: Collinsella sp. AM24-1 (assembly GCF_003470325.1). Taxonomy (NCBI): domain Bacteria; kingdom Bacillati; phylum Actinomycetota; class Coriobacteriia; order Coriobacteriales; family Coriobacteriaceae; genus Collinsella; species Collinsella sp. AM24-1. Next base: position 14,996 of record NZ_QRHM01000034.1, read on the forward strand.
TACAAGTGCTCGAGCTGCGGCAACGTATTTGAGGTTGAGCATCCCATGTCCGAGACCCCCGAGGTCGTGTGCCCGAGCTGCGGCGCTCCGGCGGCCAAGACGTTCTCGGCCAGCGGCATCAAGTTTGAGGGCAGCGGCTTCTACAACACCGACCAGCGCAGCGGTGGTTCCAGCACCAGCGCCACCAACGGCTGCTGCGCCAACTGCCCACACAACCACTAGCGGCAAACGATCCCGCTACCCAGATTTCCCTATGAGTTGCGGTGAAATAGTTCCTGAATCAGCCCATTCAACGGCCAAACGGGGGTGCGGACGATTTCTTGGACCGCGCCTAGGCGTATCC
>NZ_QRHM01000035.1:0-227 GCF_003470325.1 Collinsella sp. AM24-1
CCCCGCCATGAAACCGGCCCATCTACTACGTTTGGGCGACATCCCCCGACCATGGCGTCTCGGGCAAAAATAAAACCGCAGGTAGGCGGCCTGCGGTTTTCGCGAAATACGGGGTATGGTCGAGGGGTCGGGGTTAAACGTAGTAGATGGGCCGGTTTCGTGGCGGCGGCATCGCAGACAGCCGACCGAGGGCGCCCGGAAATGAGCAAGGCACCCGTCTAACGACC
>NZ_QRHM01000035.1:237-13424 GCF_003470325.1 Collinsella sp. AM24-1
CATCGCAGACAGCCGACCGAGGGCGCCCGGAAATGAGCAAGGCACCCGTCTAACGACCGATTTCCAGCCAGTTGCATAGTACGTTGGCTCGCAACTCCATTTCCGTCGTCTTTTGCGCCTTAGTTTTGCACCTATAGCGTAATTCCAAGCGCGAGCAAAGACTTCTCACGATCGCATCAAGCTGCTCGGCATCGTTAAGCATGTCGTGCGTAACCAGGAAGACGTCATACCCCATACTTTGCAGCGCCGTCATGCGTTTGGCATCGTGGCCCAGCACGGCGCCTGATCCGTGGATAACCTTTCCCTGAATCTCCACGATGCCTGCTTTCATTATGGTTGGATTTACGATCACGATATCCCCGTAGCAGACTTTTTGCCCTGCAATTCTCTGCGCCGATGCGGTAAGCGGTGTAAGGTCGTTAATATATACGTTTCGAAAGCCGGCACCGCCGCGCGAGCGAGGAAGCGATAGTAATAAAATTCCTGCAACTTCAAGCGGAGAAGCTGCTATACCTGTCACCAGCTGCGCGGCGTTGTAAAACTTTGTACCCCACTTTCGTCTTTTCATCTTACTGGCGTACTCATGAAGCTCGTGTAATTCGATGAGCGGCTTTCTCATCCAGAGCGAAGTGCCCTTTAGCCTTGTGACCTCCTTCGTTTTCTTTTGTCCGTAGGGCTCCTTCGTGTTTACCTGTTCTTTGACTTTTATGCGCGCATAAACGCGTTTCCATTGTGGTTCGTCTTGGCTTTCATCAAGGTCAAAGAGGGATTCGGTGGTTGCATTCTCGGCAGCCTCATTGGCTTTGTCTAGTTCCGCTTCTACTGCTACCGTGGGCTCAAAGACTGAGAACCATCCGCAAAATTCGTACATGGCAAGGACAAGATCGGTTGGAGACAGAAAGCGCGCCATGGTGAATAGCGTCGCAAGTGGATTGGTAACCCTAAAGCTCATCGCGGTTTCCAGCGTGCTATCTACCTCCGAAGCATCATCACAGTGGATTGTTGTCCGTAATCCCGAATGGTAGTTAACGCCGCCGGGTGCTGTCGTGGTAATGATCGGGGTCTTGAGGACTTCGGTTACGAAGGGTGATTGGGATAGGGCCCGCCAGCCGTCTTCTGAGTTGGGCAAGCGCGGGTAGAGGTCGCGCACTTGCGGTGGGCAGCGCCAGTATCGGAACGCGGTGTTTGCGCAGACGATCTCGTCCATGTGGGCCTCCCCTGGTTTCGTCCGCGGGCCGTGCGGATTGCGGGTAAGGTCGATTATCTACTGGCGCATCATGCGGGTAAGTACTGGAAGCTGACCAAATGCTGACCAAATGCTTGACGAGTTCTGCCGAAAAACCGTCGTGTGATAGAAATCCGCTGGAAGGTGCTCTGAGCGTGTGGTCTCTGTCTCCAAATTTGCGCTCGGATCACATGGGGAATTCAATGAAATTACGCATGCGTTTTATATAAACCGAGCAATGACGTCAGCAAAAAAGGTGCGAGAAAAAACGACGCCTTAGACAACTACGATTATCCTTGGTGTCAAAAAGAAAAAGGTCAGAGGCTTAACACCTCTGACCTACTCTTTTGATGGTGGGCGATACAAGATTCGAACTTGTGACCCCATCCGTGTGAAGGATATGCTCTACCCCTGAGCCAATCGCCCGTCGCCTTTCGGCAAAAGAGATACTATCATAGCCGCGCGTGGTTTACCAAGAACTTTTTGCCCCCGATTTTAAATTCGTGGGCGCAAACCGCGCCACTGCAATCAGGGCAGCCGACAAACCACCAGCTCAACCGCCCTTTATCGTTTGATCCATGAGGTCTCGGGGCGGCAGATCAGTCGCGCGTTGTTGTAAGCCATGTCGAGCGTAAGGCAGGTGCGCGCGGCGTAGAAGCCGTCCTCGCGCTGGATGGTCAGCGCCAACTCGGGCTTGTCGCCGGTCAGGCACAACGGTAGCAGCAGCTGGATCCGACCACCGTAGAACTGCGGCACCGCGAGCGTGTAGTTGGCGGCGGCGCGGCGGGCGGCTTCGACGATGGCGCCCTCAAAGGCGCGGCGCAGCAGCAGCGAGTTACCCTCCCCCATCAGGCTGGCGGGAATACGCGTCAGGTTCTCCTCGTCGCCCAGAATGTGGTCGATGTTGGAGCGGATGGGCAGTCGATAGTCAAAGACCAGCTCGGAGGGGTCCTCGGCAAAGCGCACGCGACACGGAAGGTACTCAAACGAGACCAGCATGGGGTCGCTTTCCTTAAAGAAGCCCTTTAAAAACCAGCGCTGGCGCGCGTCGGGCTTGGTGTTGGGCTCAAACAGGCCGTAGATGGTCTCGTAGCGGCGCGTGTACAAGCCGGTATTGAATAGGCAGCGGTTGTCGTCGAACACCAGCGGCAGGTTGGACGGCGCGGTCTGGTCCACGTCGCGCTCGGTCAGGAACACCGCGCGGCTAAACGAAAACGACAAGTAGTTTCTGAGGATGCGGTTCCCGGGACCCCAGTCCTCGGGATCGGCGAGGTCGACAAGGCGGTCGTAGCAGGGCTCGGGGCAAAACGCGAAGTCGTACACATTGCTGCACAGGGTGCTGGGGATCTCCATGTGGTGTCCATTCCATTTCATAGTTAGAGTTTGGATGCTTAGATTTTATACGTGCGACGCACCGTCGAGACACACAACGCAATTGCGGCGCAGCTCGTCGGCGAGTTCTGCTCGCGTGCGGTTTCCGGAAACAAGGTCCTGGATCCAGGCGTAGCCATGGCCTCGAGTAACCTAGCGTCATCGAGCACCAGCGGCGTAACGGGAAGGACCCGCCCGTCAACATCGGCAATCATGAGTTCTCCAAAAGCCTGAGCGCGTTGGGCATGGACGCTATGGTTGTCTCAATTGCATGGTCGATTGACATAATGTCGTCAAGCGAAATATGCGAAGTGGAATCTGTCTCGTACGCAAGCGAAGGATCTTCCTGGCCAGCACAATCAGCACCGTCATCAACTTGAACATAGTTCCAAGGCATGTCCGCTTCCTTTAAATAGATAGGGATGGAAAAGCCTGTGAATCGTACTCTAATACGACGGGTTGCCAGACGATGTCTTCGATGCTGCAGTGTAAGGTTTTTGCGAGCGCCAATGCCGAGGATACCGAGGCACGGCGCAGGTCCAGTTGGTTTTGCTCATAGAGCTGTATGGCACGGAGTTTGACTCCCGATTGGGCGGCCAGCTGCTTTTGGGTCAGGCCGGACGCCTTTCGTGCTGCCTTGAGGCCCTTTTTGCCTGCCTGGGCTTTGTTCCATTTATCAATGACTATCTGGGCGAATTTATCTTCGGAGGCCTCATGAAGCGGATGGTACGAGCCGATAATCCAATCGAGTGGTGCCACATCAAAAAGTTCGCTAAAGCCTAGGCTGCACGTCCACTGCGTGTATGCTAAAACCCAACCTGCCCAGTATTGCGGGGAACGGTCGAACGGATAGGCCTCCCTGAATTCGACGGGCTCCAGACCCGCGTGAACAATGATCTCGCGCGCGAGCTCGTCGCCCGCCATGCCGCAGACGACGCGAGGCATACCGCGCTCAAACTGTTTCATCTCAAGAGCGTTCGACATGATCGCCGTCAACTCGGCTGGAGTTAGCCCTTGGTCACAGAGAGCAAAATCGACCGCCTCGCCCAGCGTTCTCATTGCATCCTCGAGATACATCTCACTGTAGGCGTGGGTCATCGCCCGTCATCCCCTCTCGAATGATATCGACGATACGTATTCCCTCAAACGGGTTTTCGGCAAGGAGCTCCCGATACTGCGCCCTTGCCGCTTCATCTCGTTCCTTGGCCAATGGACCATACAGAGCTTGCTGCGCACGTTCAAATCCAGCAAAACGAATGCTCTTAAACGCACGCTCGCTTTTGAGCACAATCTGCTCCCCCAGGTTACCGAGCCTCATAGATCGTCCAAGCTGATCGACGGTGATCGTATTGTTTACAAAAGCTCTGGCATAGCTAAAGTACGAGTCGTCCGCACGCCACCCCCTTATTACGTCGCAAGTGCTCGTCTGAGGTAGAAAGTGATCATGGAGATATTCGCACGCCCCCGCGGCAATGGCGGTATCTTTGCGAAAAGAACGATGCTCAACGAGCAACGCTATCCAATGCAGGACGCAATATTGCGGCGATAGCAAGTCGAGAACTTTGAGATCGGCTATATCGAGTTCATAGCGATTCGCAAAGCCATCGGCATCGCGCGAGCATGCCCATTCCCTTGCAAGGTCGAGGCTCTCTGTGCAATAGAATCCCTGTCCATAGTCGTTATGGATTTTCCCCAGGCCAAGCTGGGGAGTCTCAATGATTTTCTGAGAACCATGCCACAGTTCCACGCGAGTCTCCTAACAGGTATCGCTCTAGCGAGAGTATAACATACTATCGCTAGAGCGATACCTGTATTCAAATAGCAAGAGGGTGTCTGGAACCGAGTTTGAGTTTAATACTGGCTTCTAAGGCTCGCCGTGTCCGGAAGTATGCGACAAAATTCAGACTTGCTGATCACGCCGGAGCACACTAACGCCTCGTCCTGCTTACAGAGCTTCATAGACACGCACCTCATCTTGCTCGATGCTTTTGCGGAATGCCGGGCGCATGTACTCTGGTGGGTTGGTGACGATATCAACCTTTCGCCTAAGTTCCCTCTCGAGCTCATGGGAGAGTTCGTAAAGCGTGCCGAACGTCATGGTGTTGCCGCAGACTAGGCGCAAGTCAATATCGCTATCGGGCGTTTGCTCGCCTCGGGCAAACGAGCCAAATAAATAGGCTTCGCTGACGTCGTATTGAGCCAGCACGCGGGAGGCGACGGTGGATATGTCGGAAGGCGAAATTATGGGTTATTTGCCGTTCAGCAGTAGAACGTCAGGGGCCAGTGCCGATACCGCGGGTCCGGCTTTTTGCCGTTCTGCAAGCTCGAAGATAAACGAAGCGTTTGATCTAACGAACTCGGTCAAAAAATCTAGATCGTCAGTAGAAAAACCTTCGACATTGAACCAATTAACCGCAGGCAAGAAGCATTCCGCATGGTCAAAGCCAGGGCCAACCGGACGCTCGACGGCTACGCGAACGGTCCCGTCATCCCTAGCATAAGCAGAGTTCATTACTCCGCCCTGCTGTCCTAGATAAACTCTCCCGTCTCTAGGTCAACGAAGTCCGCGAGCTTTATCTTTCCGGAGAAGCCTCTCCCCTTGTACTTTCCTGCGTAGGTCTCAGTGTCGAACTTGAACGAAATGTTATACAGCTTTCCAGTCTTTGTCTTCCTGATTAGCCCGTTTTCCAGCATGTAGCTCAGTACCCTCTTATGGCTTTCTCTATCGTTACCGTTTAGGTAAAAGCAGCAGACACCTTGTTTCGAGCCCGCCGCGATGAGCGTTTCGGGGTTCGAGTATTTGGCCTCTACGACGACGCCATCTAGAACTGCCGTTCCGACAATGTCGTCCATGAGGGCGGTTTTGAATGGAGAGAAGAAGAACATCCATTTGCCGCATTGAACGGGATCTATGTCGTGGATTCGCTCCTTATTGATAAACCAAATCCATGAGAACGATTTGACCCTGGCAATCGAGCCGGATTCGTTAAGAAGCGTTTCTTCGACGGACGGCGTTAATTCTTCGTTGTTGCCTGTGTTATTTGAGCTTGCCATTTCATTTATCCTAACAGTCGCCCTTAATAAAGCTCCTCGCCAGCAGCCTCGAGCGCTTGTATCGCTGTGCGTTTTAGCTCATTGAGACTTTCGTAGCCGCTTCCCGACAGCGGGATTATTCGCACGTTGAATGAGTCACCGTACTTGTAGTCGGCATACACATCGCAATTGCCCCTACCGAGAAACTGTATGGCCGCCCGATCAATTGCCTTTGCGCTTTGGCCTACGTAATATAGATTCTTGGTTGCATTGTGGACAATGAAGATGCCAGTAATTTCGCCTTGCTGTGTCAGGGCCTTTTGCTGAGCCATAAACTCTTCGGCGCTTGCGACGATTTGCGGATCATTTTCTAGGAGCGATTGGCGTATCCCCAGCAGTTTCTCTTGCTGCTTTGATGCTGTAATAACAAGAAGGAGTCCGTCCAAAAAAAGAACAAGCCAAAGAGCAAGAAAGGAAAAGAAAGCGAACCAAATATGTTGGCACTCGATGACAGAGCGGAAAAGAGACCGACAATTGCCAATTACAAGACCAGTAGCGCTGAAGACTTTTCCAATCGGGATGAGCCTTCTTGGAGGGGCCGATGCGACGGTTTTGATTTGATAGTAGTTCCTCATGGTATGACTCCAGTGATATAGGCAATTGGGTTCAAATGGAGCTTTATAAACGGCAGCATTTGGATTGCAATTATCTTATCGCTCTGGCGGATGGGGTGTAAGGCTCAACATCGGTAATAGATCGAGAGGCAGTCGAGCTGAACAAAATAGTGCCGTCGCAGCGATAGCTGATACGGCACCAATCTCTAATAAATTGATTTAGTAGAAAGCTAAAGACTTCTGCAATGGCTGCATTCACTTCTCCCCTGGTCTCACTTAAACGAGGCCTTAGCAGCGATATGCGGCAGCCAAGAGCGCTGTTCCGAGAATGAAAAGCGTTGAGGAAGCGGCGATCCAGTTGTTGTCGGCAGTCTTGGGGAGTGCCGCTGCAGTCGCAGCGGCGGTTTTTGGCTCGAAGGACGCGGTCACCGTCGTCTTGGTCGTTGTGTTTGTCTTGGGCGACGTAGCCGCAGGCTTCACCGGGGGATCCGTCGTTGGCACCGCACCGGGTTGCCCCACAGCAGGATCTTCACCACCAGCAGTTTCACCAGCCCCGCCACCTGGCACGTCGCGCCCGTCGGTCTCCCCCGCCGGAGGCGTGGCGACATCGGGCTCAATCACCACATGCAATGCCGCAGCCCCGCCGGCATCCACTACGCCACCAGCACCAAAAGCCCCACCGGCAGGCGTCACAAACCGCGCGGACACAAGCGACCCGCCCAGGCAAGCAACGCCGCCGTCGGCACCGGCCGCATCAAGCCGCGATTCGTCGACGGAAAGCCGACAGCCGGCCGCGCCATCGCCAAGGCTTAAGTCCTGCAGATACACGCCATAGGCGCGCACGCCCGCTCCGGTCCCTGCGCCGGCGGCAACGACGCGCCCGCCGCCGCGCACGGCCATGTCGCCAGCGATCACGCCGGCGACCGCCTCGTCCGTGATATCGGCCCCGTCTGCCCGGACATCGACGGTGCATCCGTCCACCACGAGCGCCCGCGAAACGTGGATCCCGCACTGCGAGCCCGTCGCCGTCAGGGTCCCGGTACCGCGAAGCGTCAGGTTGCCCCACACCTCCATGCCGCACAGCGTGATGTCCGCATCGGGCGCATGCGACTCCGTCACGGAGTTTTGCCCGGCAAGCGTCAGCACCAGGTCGCCTTCGGCGCCGATGGCCTCGCCCGCGTAGCCGTTAAGCTCAAGGTGGTCGGCATCGGTCCAGGCCCAGCCGGGGCCCGATACGCCCGGCTCGCAGTACGTCGCGCCCGCGATGATGAGGCTCTCCGCGACCGCGGCATAAGAAGGCCCGCCCAGCAAAACGCATAGGCAGGCCATGGCAACAATCGCAATGTAATGACGGCTGGTGTAGGACTCGGCAGCAAACATACCCGCTCCGATCTTCGCAGGAGCCAATAGAATGTGCACCAGAAAATGCCCTGGTAGCAGCAGCTATTAGTTTAGCGAGATCAATGCAGGAGCAAAGAGAAATCGCGTAAGCGATGTCCACAATTAGGTGTAAATCGTTTTGTCAGTCGGTGAAAGGAAGGATAAAATTACGAATGCGAGCGCCACGTCCTCCACAAGTTCTAGAATTTCAGAGACAAAGTCGAAGGGACATGTTAAGGTGCAGTCAGTAAACCTGCCCGGCCTCTGCTTATCATGCACACTGGCGGGTCTTTTTTCAAGTTCTAGGAGCCGAGATAAGTTGGCGGCGGAACGCTTGTTAATCGGCTTCTCCGGATGCTTGCCGATTCGATCGCTCAGGAAGTAGCTCTTAGGGATCCCCGGGTCGTGCGGTCCGTTGCCAAGGTCGCAGTTGATGACTATGCCCAAAGAGGGACACGAGCACGTCGGTCAGAATGCGTTCGGTGGCCAACTTGGCGAAACCCGTCTACGGGCATGGAAACAAAACAAGCGACGCTGCTAATTAGTAGCGCCGCTTGTATCAAACGTCATTGCTCCGGTGAGCTTGGTGGATACTCATAGGTAAGCGAGTCGAGGCGTCCAAGTCTTATGAAAATGACAGTCTAACTCTTGGCCAAGCCAGAGACATATCCCAACGCGTCGGGAAACGACGAGCTCACGGCATCCAGCAGCACGAAGAGCTTGATGCAAGTCTTGCGTCGGACCGGCTTGTACATCATACCGTGCTGGAGGAAGTTTCGGTTAAGCTCGCCCTCTCGCTCGCGGTTGAAGTCATCTCCCGACCTAAAGAAGTAGTCCACGGCATCGCATATGTTGGCAAAGTCGATTAACGAAATGGCCATTGCGGGGAGCTCACCGTTACTTCCATCCGAAAGCGAACGGTTCAGTTTTTCATCTCGCGAGACCAAGACCTTTGTTTATGATTGTCCCTCTCATCTCACCTAGGCCCACAGCATACGCGAAACAGCTCTCGGTCAATAAGCGAGCAAAGCATCATGGCACAGGGCTTATAGTGCCTCTCGCGGAAGAGCGCGACGGCCTCGAGAAAGTCAACTTTCTTGGTAACACTGCTCTCAAGGCCAGCAATAAGGGCGTCAACATCGAGGAATGAGAGGTAGACGGCATCGGCTTCCCCCAGCGTCGAGGGGCAGTGCGGCGGGGAGTTGTAGGTGAACTGGTTGTTCGTGATTGCCCAGCCATACGAGCCCCAACGCCTCGAATCCTCGAGGATGGCCTCTCAGTCGAGCGAAGCGCCTATCTCCGCTAACTGCTTCATCAAGGAGGCTAGGTTCGAGCAGATGGACTCTCGTAACTCGTCAAGAACACCGAACCAGGAGCTCAGTTGCAAGCTAAGCTGGTCGGCAAAGCTAAAGAGGCCTTCGAGGTTCTTGGTGAATTGCTCGGTCATGGCGCGCACGGAGTCCTGGATCTGTGCAAGGCCTTTGAGGTGCGTGGCGCACGCGGCACAGATGGCGTCCGAAGTGCTAGGAGGAAGCTTTACGATGGCGCCAGAGCCGGCGGCGGTATCGGCAAGCTTTATTCGCTTGACTCTGAGCAAACACCGCCCTGCTGTTCATTAGACAAAGTTAGCTCCTAACACGCGATATCCGAACGAGCCAAACTCGGAAAAACAAAGGGGCTCCGAAGATGATACTCCGGAGCCCCGAATGCTTGTGCTACGCGATTGTTCAAAGGACTTGAGAAACCTCTAACATGCCACTTCTTGCGCAAGGGCAAGAGCTGAGCCTATTGCAAGCCGTATTGTTTGAGAGACGAGTTCGTAGCACCTTCAGCCGTCGCCGTAATGAATGCGAAAGAAATCGTCCTAACGGTCTTTGCAACGAGAGGTTGCCCCCTGTCCCTGGCCGCCTTCTTAATCTTGCCCCACCTCGAATCGTCCTGAATCCTGTCGAGGAAGTCATGGCCTTTCCAGCTCAGCGAGCCGACGCTGAAAGTCCAAATTTCGTCATCCGCGTATTGAACGCTGTAGTGACCAAGGCAAAACTGCTTCGAAAGCGAGTTTGCTGGTATAAGCTATAGCTTCGGCAGAATATCCATCAATCTTGAGATTGATGGGGGCCGAACAGCCATAGTCGTCTAATTTCATGCCAGGATATTGGGGTTTCGTGGCATAAAGATACGGAAAGTGCAGTTTTCGGGGTTCCAAAAACCCTGCAACATCAGCCTATTCCAGGTCGCTCTTTTTGAATGAAGTAGATAGCATCATGAGCAGAACGTCGTTCACTAACCTGCCTCGGAAATTGCAAAGCGCGGTAAATGCGGTTTTGCTAAGGAGCCCCATCTCATCATCGTCGATTCGGCCCTTTTCCGGCGGGCAGTGAACGATAAGGCCGCATCGAGAGCTCTTGCTGTTGATAATCTCTCTAAAGTCATCTTTGTTTAAATATCCGTAAACCACAATCAGCAGGAGCGCATCCTTTACCTTGGATATATGTTTATCCGAAACGCGTTGTATGTTCTTCCTCTTGATCAGACCAGAGTCGGAAAGATCCTCTTCGAGATCGTGGTAGTCCTCGTCATTCGCAACAATCATTATCTTCTTGCCGTACAGCGCAAAGCCAAAGCGCCACGCCGCTTTACCGAGACGCGTGAAGGCTCCGATAACCATTGCGATGACCGACAGGAATCCGATGAATTCGAGCACGAGAGATATGGTTCCTTCAACAGAAAGAATGCCAGAGATTACGTTGTTGATATCCATCGATTAACACCTACTCAACATTGATGAAGAACGGGTTGCTCCAACGGACGCAATAGCCCCTTCGAATTACAAAACATTGAACATAGTGTTTTCCCGTATACGCCGTCTCCTCGCGACGGGAAGTCTTTTCTATGTTTGGGAGCTCGAAACCACCCCTAGGGCAAACCTTCATAGCTTCATCGCCGGTATTCGTGACCTGCCACTTTACCTTGCCATCTTTTACCGGCCCACAGTTCACTCTGTACATGATAGTGGAGCCCTTCGGTATGGGCGCGCCATCGTTTTCGAGTACTCGTATTTCTCCTGAAGGCAATTTGACCGTTGCCGTAATTGTTGCATTTGGCTTACGAGCCTGCATGGGGAAGCCTAACGGTTGCCTGTGCTGAACAGACAATGCGTACTGTTGATTTTTTGACTTAGCTGATGACGTGGTTCCGCACGAAGGGCCTCCCGATGGGAAGTTGTTTCCAAGTATTTGCTTCCAGACGCTGTTGCCGGTTCCCTCATCCGCAAGATGCGAGAGGTGCTCGTTGAGTTTGTCCACGAACTGGGCGAAATCGTTATAGCAGTACTTTCCGGCAAGGTTGTTTCCCTCTATGGCTGGATCCTCAATGAAGGGAACCTGGTACGAGTCGAGTTCATCAGCGTATGCAACCGCAAGGTTTGCCATTACCTGCATAACGCAATCCTCGATTGACAACCCTGCTTCAGGGAGGTTGTCGGCGATCATCTTCTCAAGGGTGATGCCCTTAGGGAACTTCACCAAACTTGGGCAGTTCTCCCTTCTCCACCACTTCATTATCTTCACTAGAGGCTTGTAATCCCCGTTGAACTCTTTGTTAACCTCAGTCGACCAAGTGAGATGCTCTTTTGGATTCGTCTGCCTCCATTCGCTATCGTCTTTCGAACCGATGTAGAGAAGGCCGTCTTCATCATTGACCAAAGGGACAACATCGAGATGGAAGTTTGCCATGTCAATGCCGATGGAATGCGTTTGCACTCTGACGTTCTTGTAGCACTCGCGCTCACGTATCGCATCCTCGAGCTCGAGCAAGACGCAAAACGGGGAATCGTTGATGGAGTGGTTTGTCTCAACGATGACGTCAATATCGCAGCTGTCAGAATCTTTCTTCGGTCGTATGAAGGTCTGCTTGGCGTATGAACCCGAGAGGTATGTGTCCTTGCATATAGCCCCATAGGTCTCACTTGCCTTAAGATGGTCCCTGAGATTTCGGTGAAGTCGACTCGCTTCATCAATGGTGCTCTTGCTGGGATTGATGTCCTTCAAGAATGATTCAAAGTCTGCGCTATTTGTCATATAACCGCCTTTCCAAACAGATGTTCTAGTGTCTGACATTATAACAACCGTGCTTTAAAAATGTGGTTTTTAGAGCCATTGCTAGGCACAAGATGTTGCGGTCTCATTCCATCCGTACGATTCAGGAGCTGTCTGGCAAGCAGGAGGACAGAATGGAGCCTCAAAGCCCCCTTGAAGTCATTGAGATTCTTGTCGATTTTCGAAACATTTGCGCGCGACGATCGGCTTTGCTGTGCAAGGCCGCGCGGGCGCGATTTAAGCAATATGCTCCACTCGCTCGAGAGGGTTTTGCCCACAAGCGAGATGCCGGAACTCGTCAATGAGCTCGACTCTGTACTACTGAAGCATCCTACATGTCCACAGCAGAATCACGCTGGAAATCGCAAATACAATGGTGGCTTTTTTAAGGCCGCTATGAGCCAAAGCTGCCAAAGAGCAACAAACTAACTACAAACCATTGGCCTGCAAAAGCCCCGTGCATTGCAGCCAGCAGCGGTCTGCAATGCACGGGCCTGCCGTTGTGCTATGTACGTGAGATTCATACAGTGGTCTACTGCCCCTGTGCCCTGTACATGCCCTCGGTTGCCTCATGGGTGCCGCCCGGACGGGTCCGCCCCCGAGAAGCCGCATGAAGGCGAAGAGGAAGGCGAGCAGAATGGCCTTCCTGCTGCACCTGATTGGAATGGGCATGGGGCTGTGCACGCTCGTCGTCTACGCTTGTATCAAGGTTGGGGCTGAAAGCGAAGCGGCTGACTATGCGGGCTGATCAGTGAGCGTCAAACTGTTCGGAACCGAATGGAAAAAGAGAGGCCCTTTGCAAAAAGGACCTCTCTGCTGAAAGCATTCTAGAGAGCAGCCTTGGATTACCTTAAGGTAACTGTAGCGAAATCTTTTCCTTGACTTTGGTTGCCATGGCGTAGGACTTAGCGGTTTTGGATGTTCCGCCAAGGGCCAGATAAACATCCAAAACCATGTCCGCAACTTCTTGAATAATTTCATCCGACAGCTTGTCAAGGTCGAGTTTCTCTATGTCACCGAACGTCAGGTTATCTTTTTTGGACAAGATGGAAGCAACGCCCATTATCACGTAAAATCGTATGTCGCTTATTTGGGACCCTTCTAAGTCTCTCTTAATTTGCGGAAACCTCAAGCAAACCTGTTTTCCAAGGCTAGCGGCTCTGTAGTAAGCCTCAAGGTTGCCATCCTGCCCAAATATTTTCTTATACTGAGCCTCGTCAGACAAAAGCGTCGACGGTCTTGCTCTTGCCTGATCCGGTCTGCCGAGAAGTATCGACATCATGCATTGCGCAAGAAAGGAGAGGGTTACGATCTCCTCCCTCTTCCTCCCCTGGTTTTTGTAATAGTTCTTCCGCCTTTCGTAATACAACCCATTTCTTTTCATGTAGAGTTCGATTTGAATATGGATTTGGTCAGTAGCGCGAAGGGGGGTGCGGACAGAAAGTTGGACCGCGGGGCGGTCCGGAC
>NZ_QRHM01000036.1:0-12930 GCF_003470325.1 Collinsella sp. AM24-1
GTGGCCCTTGACAGTGGATTGGGTCATATGAGCGAGCGGGCCGCATTTGAGACAAGGTGACGTGAAACGAAAGGGCGCTGACCTTCTGGTCGCGCCCTTGAAGTTGAACGTCAGATTGTCCAAATGCGGCCCGCGTAGCGTCGGCCGGTTCCGCGGTTTGGTAAAACCGCGGAACCTACTTGGCTCCGTACTGCTCGTAGTAGGCGTCGATGGCGGCCTTGAGCTCGTCGTCGATGACAACTTTGCCGTCGATCTCGTGGTTGTAGAGGGTCTCGACGACCTCGGCCATGGAAACGATGCTCGCGACGGGGAAACCGTACTTGGCCTCGATCTCCTTCTGCGCGGTGGTAACGCCACCCTTGCCGACCTCCATGCGGTTGAGAGACACGATGAGGCCCTTGATCTCGACATCGGCAGCAGCCTTGACCTTGGGATAGGTCTCATCGATGGACTTGCCGCTGGTGGTGACGTCCTCGACCATGACCACGCGGTCGCCGTCCTGGGGCTCGTAGCCCAGCAGGTTGCCCTTGTCGGCGCCGTGGTCCTTGGCCTCCTTGCGGTCGCAGCAGTACTTGACCTCCTTGCCGTACAGCTCGTGGTAGGCAATGGCGGTCACGACGGCCAGGGGAATGCCCTTGTAGGCCGGCCCAAACAGGACATCAAAGTCGTCGCCAAAGTTATCGTGGATAGCCTGGGCGTAATACTCGCCCAGCTTCTTGAGCTGGTAGCCCGTCACGTAAGCGCCGGCGTTCATAAAGAACGGGGACTGACGGCCGCTCTTGAGCGTAAAGCTGCCGAACTTAAGAACGTCGGACTCGACCATAAACTTGATGAACTCTTGCTTGTAAGCCTCCATGCGGGCTCCTCTCGTAATCGCGTACGTGCTCTTCAGTTTAGCGCAGGCGAGGCGTCGATGTGGGCGCGCTTTGAGGCCACGTCATTCTGTAAAGGCTTTGTCAGGGACAATGGTTTTCCGAACAATGAGGTTGACACGGCAAACCCCCTCATCAAGAATACGGGCGGATTAAAACGGGTGCGAGACACCCGAAGCGCGCCGCGCCCGGCCTTAAGGAGGTGTGCCATGGAAGGCAGCCATAGTCGAAAAACCTGCATGTCGCCCTCGGCACGCCGCGAGGATTCCGCACACGCATAAGCGCCACGAATCGATCGTCAAAACCACCACAAAGGTGCCTGTCCCCTTTGTGGTGGTTCGAGAGCATGACGTGAGCGACATCTAGGTTTTTAAAGCACATACGACACGTACGCTAACTCCCTTTAACAAGGAGGACCCTATGCTGATGCTCAAAGCCGCCACGGTACTCGAAGTCATCTCCAAGCGCCGCCGCACGGCGCGCCCCGCCGCTCACACCGGCCTGTCCAAGAACACCATATTCGCCGCCACCCATAGCGCCGAGGACGCCCTCGTGCTGCTTGACGCCACGGCCGACGGACTCACTGCCGAGCACGCCGCCGAGCGCCTGGACGCCGCCGGCCCCAACACCATCGAGGCGCCGACCAAGACGCTCGCCCGCCGCATCGCCGACGCGTTCATCGATCCCTTCGCCGGCATCCTCGCCGCGCTCGCGCTGGTCTCGCTCTACATCGACGTGCTCGCCGTACCCGAGCCCCAGCGCGATCCCTCCACGGTCATCGTCATCGGCATCATGCTGCTGGTATCGGGCAGCATGAAGTTTATCCAGGAGGCTCGCAGCGGCAATGCGGCCGAGGCCCTCAAGGACCTGGTCTCCAACACCTGCTGTGCCCTGCGCGACGGCGAGCGTATCGAGATTCCCTTCGACGAGCTCGTCCCCGGCGATGTAATCCGTCTCTCTGCCGGCGATATGGTGCCGGCCGATGCCCGCATCATCACCGCGCGCGACCTGTTTGTGATCGAGTCCGCACTCACCGGCGAGAGCAAGGCCGTCGAAAAGACCGCTGCCATCACCGTCGCCGAGGGTGCCGGCAGCTCCGCGCTGCCGCTCTCTGCCTGCAAAAACATCGTCTTTACCGGCACCTCCGTGCAAAACGGCACCGCTATAGCACTTGTCGTTGCCACCGGCTCGGACACCTACCTGGGCGGCATCGCCAAGATGCTCAACGGGCGCGGCGAGAAGAGCGCGTTTGACCGCGGCGTCTCGAGCGTCTCCATGCTGCTCGTACGCCTTATGCTCGTTATGGCGCCGGCCGTCTTTGCCATCAACGCCGCCACCAAGGGCAGCGTCATCGACGCGCTGCTGTTCGCCACGAGCGTGGCCGTGGGCATCACGCCGCAGATGCTTCCCGTCATCGTGACCACGAGCCTGTCGCAGGGCGCCAAGGACCTCGCCCGCCGCCAGGTTATCGTCAAGGAGCTGCCGGCGATCCAAAACCTCGGTGCCATGGATGTCCTGTGCTGTGACAAGACCGGCACCCTCACCGAAGACCGCATCGTGCTCGAGCGCTATCTCAACACTGACGGCAACGAGGACGCACGCGTGCTGCGCCATGCGTTTTTGAACAGCTTCTTCCAGACCGGCCTCAAAAACCTTATCGACCTGGCCGTCATCGACCGTGCCGACGTGACGCCCTCGACTGTCGCGCCCGACTCCACGCTGGGCCAGAGCCTGCGCGACCGCTATACCAAGGTCGACGAGGTGCCCTTCGATTTCTCACGCCGTCGCCTGAGCGTAGTCGTCGCCGACGCCCAGGGCAAAACCCAGATGGTTACCAAGGGAGCTGCCGAGGAAATGCTCGAGATTTGCTCCTTTGTCGAGGTTGACTGTGTCGCCCAGCCGCTCAGCGAAAATAAGCTCGCCCAGATTCGCAAGCAAGTCGCCGAACTCAATGCCGAGGGCCTGCGCGTGATCGCCGTGGCGCAAAAGACCAATCCGCGCTGCGTGGGTGAGTTTGGCATCGCCGACGAGTGCGACATGGTGCTGATGGGCTTTTTGGCCTTCCTCGATCCGCCCAAGGCAAGTGCCGCCGGCGCCGTCGCCACCCTCGAGGCCAAGGGCGTGGCGGTCAAGGTCTTAACCGGCGACAACAACCGCGTGGCCGCCACCGTCTGCGAGCAGATCGGCATCGACGCGAGTAACGTCTTGCTGGGCTCCGAGATCGATGCGCTCGACGACGCCGAGCTTGCCGAGCGCGCTGAGAACACCCACCTCTTTGCCAAACTCTCGCCGCTGCAGAAGGCGCGCCTGGTGCGCGTCATGCGCGAGCTGCTCGGTCACACCGTGGGCTTTATGGGCGACGGCATTAACGACGCCGCCGCCATGCGCGCGAGCGACTGCGGTATCTCGGTCGATTCCGCCGTCGACATCGCCAAGGAATCCGCCGATATCATCTTGCTTCAGAAGGATCTGGGCGTGCTCGAGCGCGGCGCCATCGAAGGCCGTCGCACCTACGGCAACCTGCTCAAGTACCTCAAGACCACGGTGAGCTCCAACTTTGGCAACGTGCTGTCCGTGACCGTCGCGAGCCTGTTCCTGCCGTTCTTGCCCATGAGCGCCCTGCAGCTGGTGCTGCTGTCGCTGGTCTACGAGATCGTATGCATCGCGCTGCCGTGGGACACCGTCGACGACGCCTGGACTGCCCGCCCGCGCGCCTGGGATGCCACGTCCATTAGGGGCTTTATGCTCGAGCTGGGCCCCGTGAGCTCGCTGTTTGACATCGCGACCTTCGTCGTCCTCTTCTTTGTGGTGTGCCCCGCAACCGTGGGCGCGAGCTGGGCAGAACTTGCCGCCGCGGGCAACGTCGCAGGCATGGCGGCCTTTGCGGCGCTCTTCCAGAGCGGATGGTTTGTCGAGTCCATGTGGTCACAGACGCTCGTGATCCATATGCTGCGCTCCCCGCGCCTGCCGAGCCCGCGCGACCACGCCGCGCCCGCGCTGTGCGCCCTCACCGTGCTGGGTCTGGCACTCGTCACCTGGCTGCCGGCAAGCCCCATCGCCGATGCGCTGGGCCTCATGCCGCTGCCGCCGAGCTTCTTCGCGCTGCTCATCGGCATCGTCGCCGCCTATATCGTGCTCACCCAGCTGGCCAAGCGCCGCTACATCGCCCGCCACGGCGAGCTGCTGTAACTTCACCGGCACCTTCGTCAAGGATGTTTGGGCCGCCGCGACCCGCCCCCGCTGGCCGCGGCGGCCCAAAACAGCTAAAAAAGCCCCGTCCCAAATGAGCTAGTCCTTGGGTGACCAGGACCAGAAAAAGTTGATGAGGGCCAGGCGTGAGGAGGCACCGGTCTTTTTGTTGATCGAGGCGATATGACGGTAGAGCGTGGAGCGCGAAAGGAAGAGCGTTGCGGCGATGTCTTGAACACTCTCGTGCGATGCGACCAAGGCCTCCAGAATATCGCGCTCGCGCTGCGTAAGCTCAAAGGCAGCGGCGAAGGCATCGAGGCGCTCATCGAGCGTGAGCTCCGATGCCTCCGCGGGAGCGGGCTCGCTTTGGGTAGACACGGAGCCGTCATCAAGGTCGTCGGCAGCAAACGCCAGCTCGTTCAGCGCCGCAATGTCATCGGTCCTATGCCCAAACTGTCCCAGCAGTGAAATCGCAATACCCACAAACAGCACGAGCCCGGCGCCCACCGCCAGCAGCACGTTCTGGCTCGAAGCAATCGCCACCGCCGGCGCCGTCACGAACATCGCGCAAACGTTGTTGATGACACGGCCCATGCACGGCCACAGATACGACCAGTGCGCATAAACCGAAATGGCAGCAAATTTCGTCGTGAAAAACACCACGAAGAAGCCCGAACCCAGATAGAAAATCGCAATGGCCGCAAGCGCATTGCCGCCATTGCCGTCGACGAGCAAGACAAAGAACGAAAGCGCGGACAACATGGCAGTGCAAGTCATGGTGATGTTCATATACGAACGATCGTGCAGGTCAAATAGGGCGCCGGCGACCAGAGCGCTCACGCCCATCAGCAAGCGCGGCCAATCGCCCAAGTCGATGGCCCCGGCGGCGTGCGAGGTCGTGAGCCCTGCATTGAGGGCGGCAAACACACCGGTAAGGCAGGCGATTGCGACCGTCAGACGCACCACGGCGCGCCGAAAAGCCGCCGTTGATTCAGAATCGTCTTGCCACTTGGCGCCAAACTCCGACGCATCCACCGAAAGCTCGGCGATATCGGACTCGAGCCCAGGCTCAGATTCACCGCGCAGCTTGGCACGACGAGCGTCGTGGAGCAGCGCTACCTGCACAACCGCACAGGCAACAAGAACAAACTGTTGCGGAATCCCCGCGGGCATCACCATATGGTTGAGTACCTGCACCAGAACACCCAGGCCATACGAAAGTGCCGCCGCGCGCGCCAAATACGGCGTCCGCGCAAAGCGCCGCGCAAAGTTGGCGTGGGCGGTCGATCCGCAGTAGCCCAGCGTGCAGCATGCCATCAAACCGCCGGCAATGAACATCTCAAACCGAACCGCCATAATCATCAGCAGCAATGCCGCTACCAGCAGCACGCCCGTGATGTCGCTCGTCGTATCGATCGCACGGGGGCGGCGATAGTACAGAATAGGACGCACAAAAAAGCCGATCACACTCGCGCCGATGATGAGGCTCTCGTAGACAACGACCTCACTCGGCGGCACAAACTCGGCCACACGCACGTCGAAGAGGTACTCGCCAGCCAAAAACGTAAAATAGAACAGCGCCAGGCATATAATCTCCCGAATGCCCCGACGAAAGTACGCGGCCGCGTCTCCCATACCTTTCATGAATCCCCCCCCCCGCAGTCGTTTAATTGCCTGCAAATCTATTCTATTAGAGAACCAGTCCCAATATCGAACCCATCCTCGAAATGCCGTCAATTTGGCCCCAACAGCCCACGGCATACACCGATTTTGAGCCGCATGACCCAGAAGGGGCGCGCGGTCTCTAGCTCGACAAGGAGCGTCCCCAACTGTCACTCATTTAAGTACGTCCCCAATGAGTGCAAGTGCCAATCAAATGACGAGAGTGGATAATCTCCCACTTTGAGCCTGTATGAAGGCCAAAAACGGAAGATTATCCACTCTCATTCTGTGGGTAGTCATTGGGGACTCATTTAAGTCTGTCCCCAATGAGTAGTAAATGTTGGAGAAGAGCCGTTAGCGCCCGGGGGCCAGGATCACCAGCGCGTCGTGCTCAAAGGGATGCTGCGCCACGCGCACGGTGCCGTCACCGTTGTCACGGACGGGCAGCTTTGCGATGCGCTTGTCCTCCATGTCGAGGACCGTCGCCGTCCAGCCACGCGCGCCGTCGAGCTTAAACTTGAGCGCCGTGGTACGCGGCAGGTACGCGACGATGCGATCGCCAACGCGCGCCACACGGATGGACTCGCGCGCGTCGTCGAGGAGCTCCTGCGCCGGAACCACGGCAAGTGCATCGTCGGCAGCCGTAGCGCCTAGGGCGGCAAGCACGTGCTCGATCGCGCCAAAGTCCCACACACCCGCAAACTGCAGGCACTCTTGCCAGCGGAAGGGCATGTCAAAGCCCTCGCCCAGGACCGAACCCTGGCTGCGCGATGTTTGCCAGTTCCACACGCCGTGTGCGCCATAGGTCACGCCGGCACTGGCGCCGGCAAGAATCGACGACCATACGCTCGCGCGGCAATCCTGCGCGGTAAAACGCCAGTAGACGTTGCGCGACGCACCCATCTGCTCGTAGCAAGGCTCGGAGTTGACCATCGGCTTTTTGGGATAGTTGGCGATAAAGTCCTGCGGCAGACGCCATGCCTCGGGCTGGCCCTCGTAGTTGTGGCCGGGCTGGAACATATAAAAGTCCAGACGGTCCAGATACTGCGCCGGAATGGTGCGGTTACCGCGGTTGATATGCATGGTGCGCAGTGCCTCGGGCGCGCGCTTGACGACCTCGTCGAGGGCGTCCTCGTAATAGGCGATCGCCTCGTCGCCGGCAAAGTCGGTATCGCCCGCCACCACGTAGACGGGGTCGAACTCGCCCAGGTTCTCGACGACGCGGGCAACGTGGGCGCGAACCTCCTCACGCGGCATAATCTCGGCACCGCAACGCTCGGCGATCTTGGCACCCCAGGTACCGGGCACGTAGTTGCACCACATGAGCACGAGCGCCGGACGAATGCCGTGCTCGACGGCCGCGCGGCACATGGCGGCGGCACGATCCCAATACGCCTGGTTGGGGCAGGACCAATCAAAGTGCACGCCATCCTCGCTGGCATAGGGCCAAATGCCCAGGTCGGGACAGCAGCGATCCCACTGCGGCAACGTGTTGATCTGCAGCACGTTCATGCCCTGCTCGGCACGGCGGGTCAGGTAGTAATCCCAGTCGTTCTCGGCGATGCTCGTAAATGCGCTCCAGCACGTATCGGCAAACCAGAAGAACGGTTTGCCCTCGCACAAAAAGCCGTCCTGGCGACCGTTGGCGGTCAGCTTTCCCAAACTCATCTGCATGTCCTTTCGTTTGATAAAGGATTTGCGAACCGCCGGGGGCTTTCGCGATAACCCCGCGCGAAAGCCCCCGGCGCTTGGCAAACCCTCGCGGGCGAATCTCACCCGCCTCCATCAGTCTACCTTGCAAGAAGGGCCCCGCCGGGCTTACGCCTGACGGGGCCCTGTCGTGTAGGTGAGGTCTTATGCGACCGAACGGTTTGGCCTTAGGCCTCCATCTCGGCGAGCTCCTCCTTGGAGAAGCCGGAGACAAAGACGACGGCAGCGGCGATGACAAAGGAGATTGCCATACCAACGATAGCCCAGACGGTGTTCATCTGGCCACCCTGCAGGTAGTTGGTGAAGACCAGGAAGTTGGAGGCACCGCCTGCGAGGTAGTAGGTAACACCCATGAGGCCGGAGAACACAGCGCCGATAGCACCGCCGATGAACATGCCAAACATGGTGCGACGGAAGCGCATGAGGATACCGAAGAGCGCGGGCTCGGTGACGCCGCCGGCGATGGCGGAGATGACGTAACCGATGGCGAGAGACTTCTCGTCGGGGTTCTTCATCTTGAGGAAGGCACCGAAGGCGCAGCCCCAGACAGCGGCCATAGCGCAGTTGGTGGAAACGAAGACGAAGGGATCGTAACCGGCAGCGATGATCTGAACCTGGGCGAGCAGGATGACGGGCATGTGCATGCCGCAGACCACGAAGAGCTGCCAGAAGGCGCCGAGGATGGCCATGACGATCAGGATGCCGATGCCGCCAAGGTCAGCAAGGCCGAAGAGGGCGTTGGCGATCAGCGTACCGATCTCGTTGCCGATCGGAGCGAGGACGATGAAGGCAATGGGGATCGTGACGATCATGGTGCAGAACGGCGTGAAGACCGTGGACAGCACGTCGGGCATAACCTTCTTAAAGAACTTCTCGATGAAGTACAGGACGGGCACCGAAAGGATGATCGGCAGGACGGACTGCTGGTAGTTGGCAGCGGCGATCTGGATGCCGTAGACGGAGATGATTCCGCCGCCCTCCTGGGTGGCGACGCTCACCACGGAAGGAGCCATGAGGGCGCCACCGAGCAGCATGCCGAGCACCGGGCTGGCGCCGAGCTTCTTAGCCGCGGCATAACCCAGGTAGATGGGGATAAAGGTGAACGTGGCCTCGTACAGCGTGGTGTAGAGGAACGTATAGGTCGGGTCGTCGGCCGAGAGCACACCGAGCATGGTGGGGCCGAGGACGGCCGCGATGGTACGGAACAGACCGCCGGCCATGAGCAGCGGGATGAGCTGGGTCATGGAGCCCGACAGATAGTCGAGGATGATATTGGGCAGGTTCTTGAGCTCGAACTTCTCCTTGGGAGCATCGAGGTTCTCGTTGACGGCCTCACCCTGCTTGACACCGGAGATGGCGACGAACTCGGCGAGCACCTTGGGCACGTTCTGGCCGATGATGACCTGGAGCTGGCTGCCGGCAAACTGGCAACCCAGAACACCCCTGACCTTCTTGATCTTCTCCACGTCGGCCTTGCTGTTATCCTTGAGCGTCAGACGCAGGCGCGTCATGCAGTTGGTGGCAACGGAAACATTCTCCGCACCGCCCACGAGCTCGAGGACATCGGTGGCAATCTGCTTGTTATCTACTGCCATGGGACCCCTCCCCATATCTTCGTGTGCCAGTCCCCTTGGGCTTAGGCACGCCTTTGGCCCGGCGACTATAACCCCTTACGGTTGCCGGACCCTTGGATACGCTTTTGTAAACAAGGTGTTTACTGAACGTTTACGGGCTTTAGTTTACACGGAGCGCCGAATTTATGGCAATTTTGCCGTCTACAGTCCGGTGAACGGTAGGAAATCGGGGGTGAACGTATTTGAATGGCGGGAGATGGTCTCTTTGACCCTCTATTGATATATAGCCATTTACGTGGGATTTTATTTTGATGAACACCTCACTGATCTGTTAACTCATCAACAGAATCCCTGCTAGAAGCTAGTAAACATACGTTTAGTAGTTCACGACGTGTTCAATTTTGCCGTTTACCGAGTTCATCTTGTTATTCTTCAATTCTAGATTACACTAAACATGTTTAGTTTATATTGCCGCAGATGCCAGGCATTCGCGGCGCAAGGGAGACAGCTCATGGAACTCAAATTGTGTACCTACGCAACCGTCACCACCTTGGGCGACTTTGGCCCCTGGATCAGCAAGGTCGTACTCGACCTGCCCTGCACCGTGCGCGCCAACGACATCGACGCGAACACCTTCCATATATATGTAGAGCGTCACGAGCGCTCGGGCGATGTTCTGATGCGCAAGGAACGCGGCGCCGACCATGCCGCGCCCTCCGTGGGTTACATCGACATTCTCGCCGCATATCCGTGCGACGAGAACGGACGTAAGCTCGCCGTGGGCACCCATGTGGCGCTCGAGGTCGCCGAGCAGCGCCTGACCAAAAAGATCGAAGGCGGCGTCATGGGCTCGCGCATGCTCGATGACCAGTTGCACATCACGCAGCTCGCGGCTCTTCCCGGCAACGACGGCGACGATCCCACCTGCGGCCTGGTCTTCGACACCTGCCGTGGCGATATCTGCCCTGCGCTCAAAGGCTGGAGCAACGACACGCAAAAGACCGCCGTCGACGGTATCGCGCTCGAATACGGCTTCTTTGAGCCCAGCTTTAAGGCCGAGGACTCGGCATGCTTCAACCCCTTTGCGCCCGAGGCCACGGCCGTGCCCCAAAAGGCACCGCTCGTGGTGTATCTGCACGGCGCCGGCGAGGGCAAGGGCGCCACGCAGGGCGAAGGCGCCACGCGCGCCTATATCGGCAACCGCGTGACGGCCATCAGCCAGGCGCAGATCCAGCGCTACTTTGGCGGCTTTGCCTGGGTGCTCGTACCGCAGTCGCCCACGTTTTGGATGGACAACGGCGTCGAGCAGCTTGGTCACTCCAACCAGAGCATCTACTCCCCCGTGCTCAAGGCACTTATCGATGAGTTTGTCGCCGAGCATGCCGACCGCATCGACACCGACCGCATCGTGGTCGCCGGTCTTTCCAACGGCGGCTTTATGACCCTGCGCCTGTGCGCCGACTACCCCGATTTCTTCGCCGCGGGCCTTCCCTGCTGCGCCCCGTGGTACAACGCCACGGACGAGGACGTGGCCGCGCTCGCCAAGACGCCGCTGTGGTTTACGCACTCCAAGGGCGACGAGCTCGTGTCACCGCAACAGACCGTGCTGCCGCTCACGGCGCGCCTGCGCGATGCCGGCGCCAACGTGCACCTCACCTACTTTAGCCATGTCGAGGACCTGACCGGCGTGTATCGCGAGGCCGACGGCTCGGCCAAGAAGACGTTCAACCACGGCGTGTGGATCCACCAATTCAACGACCTGTGTTATCAAGACTTCGACGGGGGCAACGTACTCATCGACGGCGAGCCGGTGGGCTGCTGGGAGTGGTCGGCCAGGGTCGACCGCTAAGCCCTCCCATCGCGGGGACCGGGGTTTAGTCTTGCCTTGCGCGTAACTGGCTGAATTGATTTTGATTGGAGCTGTTCCTATGTCCCAGAAGTTGACTCGGGTGATTGTTACCACTGATATGGAAGTCGATGATATGAACTCACTTGTTCATTTGGCTCTGTATCTCAACTTGCTTGATGTTCAGGCTGTGGTGTATACGGCTTCGCAGTATCACTTTCTTGGGGATGGGGTTCATACGCTCGGCGAGGTGAATTCGCATTGGCGGACCAAAGGGCGGCGCTCTTATGAGTGGGCTGTTGTGCCTCATGAGCCCGATCCGCTAGCCGGCGAGCTTCGTGAGTATCGGCCGTTTCCCGAGCATTGGATTGAGAGTCTCTGGAGTAATGAATATGCCCAGGCTTGGCCGCAGTTGCAGGCAAATGCGGCCGCTGCCGGTGAGCCGCCGTTTCCCACGCCCGCCCAGATGATCGAGCGCACCTTTGTGGGAAATGTTGCCTTTGAGGGTGATGTGACTGAGGAAACTGAGGGGTCTCGCGTAATTGCGCAGGCGATTCTGGATGATGATCCGCGTACGTTATGGTTGCTCAGCTGGGGTGGTATGAATACGATCGTTCGCGCCCTCATGAGTATTGCCGAGCGCTATCGCGCCACGCCCGAGTGGCCCGCCGTGCAGCAGCAGGTCTATCAGAAGGTGCGCGTGATGGGCGTTGCCGATGGCGTGGGACAGGACAACTCGTGGCTCGACCATGGGCGCGAGCTCTTTCCCGAGCTCATCTTTTGGCGTACGCCCTATATGTATGGCAACTATTTCGACGCCAAAACAGCTCAGCCCGATACGCTGCCGCTGTTTAAGGCTCCCTGGCCCGAGCAGAATCTCACGCAGGGCAACGGCCCCCTCATGGCACGCTATATGCTCTATGGCGATGGTAAGGTCTACGAAAACGAGCCTGAGCGCTTTCAGTTTGGCAAGCATGCCCGTCTGGATTGGGGCCTGGAAGGCATGCCCGCGATGCAGTTTGAGCGCGGCGATTTTATGGCCGAAGGCGACAGCATGACCTATATTCCGCTGCTGCCGTTTGGCCTGCGCGGTATCGACGACCGCGGCTTCGATACGCTGCTGGGACGCATGTTTTTTGATGGGCATCCCGATGCGAACGCGCCCGCCGGTTTTGCCTCCATCGGCACGCACGCAGACGACAATCTCAATCCCTATCTGCGTGCCTATCAGGAAGACTTTGCCGCCCGCGCGCAATGGTGTGCCCATGATCCGGCCATCTGCTCGCATCCGGCGCATGTTGTCGAGGTCACTGCCGACCGCAGCGCCACAGCCGGCGAGCGCGTCAACCTTACAGCGACCATCGTCGACCCCGACGGCAAGGGCTTCGATGCACATTGGGATGTGGCCGTAGACCCATCGAGCTATGCAGGCGTCCAGGATCTGTCGATGTGGCAAGAATGCACGGTAGACACCGCTTTCATCGTGCCCGCCGACGCGCGACCCGGCGACCGCCTTGTGCTCACCCTCACCGTCCAGACGCGCGCCGAGCGCCCCTGCACCCGCTACGCCCAAATCGCCGTAACCGTGGCATAGCAAGGGCGGCGCCCACATTCGGCAGCCGCCGCATTCGGCAAAGAGTGTCCCCAGGCGTCAAACGAGCGGGGATTTTTGGACACCCAAACAACGAGAGCGGACAATCTCCCACTTTGAGCCCACAAGCAGGCCAAAAATGGGAGATTATCCACTCTCGTTCTGCGAGCACTCATTGGGGACGTACTTAAATGAGTAGTTTCACTCATTTAAGTACGTCCCCAATGAGTAGGAAAAATGGGCCATGTGTCCCAGTTGTGGAGACTCGTTGAGCCGTCTGGGTATCGTGAAAGGCTGCGCACTCCCCCATCATCAAAAGTGACACACGCTACCAGTTGATGGGAGGCAGCCATGGGCTTCTTTGACAAGATGTTCGAGAAGAAAGAGTGCGCCGGCAAGCTCTCCCCCTACTTTCACGGCTATCGCTCCAGCACCGCGGACGATATGAGCTGTATCGTTTTATCGGACACGGATCGCCGCTCCCTT
>NZ_QRHM01000037.1:0-8949 GCF_003470325.1 Collinsella sp. AM24-1
CTGTCGTCTCCGTGCCCCTGGATTGGGTCATAGTGTCTGTCGTTGCCAAGACATCGGCACTCCCGTTGCTGGCGATGCGGCATCTGGGGACACTCCTGATGTAGTCGTTGGGGGCGTTCTTAAATGACTACTCAGGATGAGCGTCCAAAAATCCGCGCTCGTTCGATTGGCGCATGTCTACGCAGCGTAGGTTGTCGAGCCTGGCCTTCAAATGGATACTGACTGTCGAACCGGTTCACTCCATTTCTTCAATTTGATTGGACAGCCCATGAACCAGACACGGCAAACCAATGCCTCCCATACTTTTTTGGCAGCGCATGCCATCAAGCAGCTGCGCGAAGAGCGCGGCCTCACCCAGCGCGCCCTGGCGGAAAGCCTTGGCGTGACCGATAAAGCCGTCAGCAAGTGGGAATCCGGCCGCGGCCTTCCCGACATTTCCCTCGTTGAGCCTTTGGCCCAGAGCTCGGCATAAGCGTGGCCGAGCTTTTGGCTGGTGACATTCGGGCCAACGCCAACCGTGCAGGCAATATGCTCAAAGGCGTCTTTTACGTTTGCCCTATCTGCGGAAACGTTGTGCACGCGCTCGGAGAAGGCAGCTTTAGCTGCTGTGGCTCCACGATGTTTCCCCAGGAGGCCGAAGAGCCGGACGCGGACCACGCCTTTTCCATCGAGCGCATCGAGGACGATTGGTACGTCACGCTCGATCATCCCATGACCAAGGATCACTACATTAGCTTTGTGGCATATGCGACTATGGACGGCATCTGCTTTAAGAAGCTCTATCCAGAGCAATCGGTGCAGCCGCGCTTCCATATTACCGGGCGCGGCAGGATATATCTTTACTGCAACCAACACGGACTCTTTACGTCGCTGACGCCTCGCAAATAACGGCTGTCTTCCGCCCTCCTCATGCGTTCCCAGGGGACCCAAAATGAGCGTGGATAATCTCCCGGTTTTGGCCTGTGTGCGGGCTCAAAGTGGGAGATTATCCACGCTCGTTATCTGAGTGTCCAAAAATCCACGCTCGTCGCTACTTGAGTCCGGGCAGGCGGGTGTAGGGGAACGAGCGCTCTAAGAACTCGGAGCAGCGGGCGTAATCTTTGGCAAAGTAGCTGCTATAGAGCGAATCGAGTACGTATTGCACGGCGATATGGCTGGCGAACTGCGTGATGCGGTGCGTCATGCTCTCGTGGTCGCTTACCGTGAGATAGGCGGCAAAGCCGGGGTGAATGCGGGCACAGTACGGCGTGCCGATGACGATGACCGGGACATGTCGACTGCTAAGGATCGGCAAGATCTCCTTGAGGTTGGGGGCAAGGCCGCTGTAGGAGATGATGATTGCCACATGGTCGGGACCCGAGGCGAGCGCCGTGCGCACCTGCGCCTCGACGCTGTCGTGGCACGTCGCGCTTTTGCCGGCGGAAAGCAGGCGATCGCGGAACATTCCCGCTGGATATAGGTTATGCGAGCCCGTGTAGATGTCCACGGTGCCGGCGCGCATGATGAGCTTGGCGGCGTGGTCGAGCTGTGCAGGGTCGAGCAGCTCCTGCGTTTCGGCCAAGGTGGTCTGGTAGAGCCCCTCCATGCGCTCCATCACCTGCGCAGGGGTGGAAGTGGCATCGAAGGGAAAGTCGATATCCACCTCGGGGGCGGAGTCTGCGTACGAGGCTGCGCGCGCCAGCTCGACCTTGAGCTCCTTGAAGCCCTCAAGGCCGAGCTTTTTGCAAAAGCGGTGGATGCTCGCAACGGAGACATTGGCCTGGCGCGCAAATTCCTTGATGGAGAGCCCGCGAACGTTCTCGCCCATGGCGAGAACCGTCTGCCCGAGCTGCTGCTCGGTGGGGGTGAGCCCCTTGCCCTGGGTGATTTTGCGCTTGATATCCATATGGCTCCCATGCATTCGTATCGCGATGTATCAATCATAACGGTAAATAAAACGCCCGGCTTGGCTGGGGAAAGCAAGCCGGGCGTCTCGTAAGGGGCTGTTGCGCGGGGTCGCTACCCGAGCACGCGGACGGGACCGAGCAGGCCGCTGGGCTCGGAGGGCTCGGTCATGCCGAACATGTCGGGGATGGCGTGGTCGAGGGTGTTGATCACATCGATCGTGAGCCCGTGCTCGCCGGCGGCAAGGGTGCCGAGCTCAAAGCGGTAGGGCGGACAGATGCGCGTGCCGAGGAGCGTGCCGTCGAGGGTGACGGTTGCGGTCTCAAAGACCTCGCCGAGATCGAGCGCGGCGCTGGTGAGGCCCTTGTCAACGCTGAGGCTCGCCTGGTGGCGGAAGGTGCCCGCCTTGCCGGGGAACTCGGCAAAGGAAAGGTCGTGCAGGCCTGCAAGCTCAATAGACTCGTCAAAGGCATCGGTGCCGGGGGCAGAGAAGGCGACCGTCCAGGGCCCGTCGATGCATGCGGCTTCAGTTCCTGCTGTTGCTGCGCGCGCGGAACCTGCGGCCCCGAGCACCACGATGCAGCTCTCGTAGGGCGCAAGTTCGAGCGTGCCCTCAAAGGCGACAGGCTCCCTGCCGTTGAGCAGGTCGAGGCGCGCGCCTGCAACGGGCGTGCCGTCGGCAAACGCAATCTGAGTGGAGATGCCCTGCTTGGGATGCTCGTTTACCAGCATGAGGTAGCTTTCGCCCGCGCGATCGTAGCGCAGCGCGCGCAGCCACGGCTGCGGCTCGGCGCATGCCACGGTCTGCATGCCGGCCGCGGCAAGCACGCTCGCAAGCTTGGAAGTGGCAACAACGCAAACGCCTGCAAGCTCGCTGGCATCCACGGAGGCAAAGCCCTCGCGTCCTGCAATATCGCCGTCATAGCGCTTACTCGGCAGCTTATCCAGGGCATACACGGCAGCGCCTGCGGCCGCGGCGCGCGCGGCAAAGTCAAGTACAGCCCCGCCGACAAACTCGGCGCCGGGCATGACCAGACAGCGGTATGCCTGCCCGTTTACAGTAAACCCGCCGTCCGCGGTAAACGCCACGGTATAGCGCTCGGCATCCTCAAATGCCTCGGCCGGCACAATATCAAAGTCGATTTGCGCGCGCATGAGCTCGGCGGCGGCGTGCTGCATAAACGAGGCTTCGCCGGCCCACTCGGCATCGGCGTGGTACAGAAGCGCCACCGGTGTGGCGGCCCGCCCGCCCGAAAGCAGGCTCGCCGTGCGATTCATGTAGCTCATGAGCTTGCCAAAGTGCGCAAACTGGGGGTTTTGGCCGTGCGCGTAGAAGTGCGGCGGGCAGTCCCAGTCGGGGAAGGCAGCCATGCTAAAGGCGTGCGGCACAAACCAGTTAACGCCGCGCACCATAAAGTGGTCGGCGATCCACTTCATCTCGCGCAGGCCCTCGTGCCAGCCAAAGGCGCCAAAGACCTCGGCCATGCAGCGCCCCTGCTTTTTGGGGTCGAGATGCGCCGCCGAGGAGCCCAGCTTGGGTAGCACGTAATTGTAGAACTCCAGGTCCCATACGCCGCGGCCGTAGGAGTGGAACCCCTGGTCCATACCGGGGACGAGCTGGTTGATCACGATGTCCACGCCCGCCATGTCCTGGCCGCCCACGGCGCGGAAGTAGTGTCCGGCGCCCACGCCCAAGCGCGCGTGGCAGTCCTTGTCCTCGATCACGTGGCCGATGTACTGCACGCCGTGCGCGCGGCACCAGCCGCCGAGCTGGTCGCAGAAGCATTCCTTGTAGAGCGTGCTTGCGATGTCCATGTACACATGACGCACGTGCGCGCCCGCCGGCTCGCGATCCCACAGGTGCGGGAGTTCGTCCAGGTAGCGCTCGCCCAGCGCCGCGCGCAGGCGGCGCTTGAGTTCGGCCGACCAGGGCAGGGGAGCCGTGGCCTTGCCGATGAGCGTGTCGGAGATGCCGTCGGCGCCGGTGACGCCCTTCTCGTTGGCAAAGCCGGGCTCATCGGAGAAAAAGCCCAGGATGGTCTTGCCAAACTCATCGCCCAGATGCGTAAAGTGCGGCTCGTACACAGCGTCGATGAGCTGTGCCACCGAGGCGCGGTCGACCATGTTGATGTAGTCCTCGTTGTAGGAGGTCTTGCCGCTCGTGAACATCACGCACGCCTGCGTGATGCCGGCCGGCGCGTCAAAGACCAGGCGGTAGGGTATGCCGTGCTCGTCCTCGATGACGCGGTGCTCTACCTCGACGGCGTGCCCTTCCTGCATAAACGTTACGCCATAGAAGCGCTCCGTCTTGTCGAACAGGTTGGTGAGCACGATGTTCGCCTGCGGCGTGGGGCCCACGATGTCGAGCGTGCGGTGTGTGAGCACGATCTTGCGGAGCTCGGGCGCGGCTTCCTTGACGGCGCCGTTGGCGTATCCGGTGGGAAAGTGTGCGTCGTCCAGAATCCAGATCTTGAGGCCCAGCTGCTTGCATATGTCGATCGCAAAGCGCAGGTCGCGCCACCAACCCTCGCCGCAAAAATCGGGGTGCGGGCGGCTCTCGAGGCAGACCTCGTGGATATCGGCGCCGGCGATCTTTTCCAGATACTCGGCAATGGTCTTATGGCTCTCGCCCTTCATCCACAAAAACGGAAGCACGTGGTTGTCGTAGGCGCCGTTGAGCACCTGCTGGTAGTACGCGGTCATGGATCCTCCTCGGCTCGGTCGATTAGCTGCATGGCACAGATTATGGACGTGTCAGCGCGCTCTGCTAATATCCGAATCACAACGAACTATGACCAAATCAACGATTGGTGAGCGATGGAGATCGACGAGCTCGAGCGTAGGCTCAGCGAACTGAGTGCCAGCGAGATTGCGTATAGAGACGGCTTGGCGTTTGATTGGTCGATTATGACCGAGCATGTCGAAATCGACGGACGTCCGGTGCGAAAGATTGGGCAGGTCGGGTTTGCCTACGCCCAGCCCGGCATGCCACGTGGCCTGACGATAAGGACAAACTCGCGTTTTAATGCCGTGCCCGAGCATGTGCACGACTACGTTGAGATGAGCTATGTGTATCGCGGGCACTGCCCGCAGACGGTGGCGGGGGAGAGGCTCGAGCTGGGCCGCAACGAGGTGCTGCTGCTCGACGCCGCCTGTCCACACGCGGTGTCGTCGCTCGGCGAGGACGACATCATGCTGAGCATGACCGTTTCACGTGCATTTTTGCGCCGGAGCCTGGAGTCGAGCCTCTCGCGCGAGAGCGTGGTCTCGCGGTTTTTGTTCAACGCGCTCAACAGTGAGACGGACCATCGCGGGCACGTACACTTTCGTTGCGGGGAGAGCCGGCGCGTGCGGCGCTACATGCAGGAAATGCTCTGCGAGCGTTACGAGCCGAGCCCCAACAGCGCCGAGATTGTTCTGTGCCTGTTTCAGCTGTTTTTGGCTGAGCTCATGGATTGCTACGAGCGCGAGCTGGTGCGCGGCGTGGCGGACGGCGCGGCGGGGCCCACTGCCCTGGTGACGGGAATGCTCGGCTACATCGAGCGCTCGTTTGCCGCCTGCTCGCTCGAGGAGATGGCGGCACACTTTCATGTGAGCCCCAACTACGCGTCGGCGCTGCTCAAGCAGCAGGTGGGAAAGACCTATCGGCAACTGGTCCAGGAGCGCAGGCTCGCGCGTGCCGCGGAGCTCTTGCGCGCGGGCGCCACGGCCGAGGCAGCGGCGCGTGCCGTTGGCTACGAGAACATGAGCTTTTTCTACCGCAAGTTCCGCGCCGCCTACGGCTGCACCCCGGCAAAATACCGTGGATGAGCAAGACGGAACGGGCTTTTAGCTATCGATATGCCACACCTAAATACTGTGTCTCATGTTTCGTTTCATCCATCCGGGTTGGAAGGTGGCCGTCAGGTCGATTTTTGCCTCGTCTAGGCCTCGGTATCAAAAAGTGTCAGCCGGCGGACGTGCCGGGGCGAAAAGAAGTGTCCAATGCAGCGCCTCCGCGCCTTGGGCGCCCAAGTGCGCGCGATACTCAACTCAGCACATAAAACCCGTTGCGAGGAGGCACCTATGGGATTTCCCAAGGGATTTTTCTGGGGCGGCGCCACGGCCGCAAATCAGTTTGAGGGCGCTTGGGACGTGGACGGCCGCGGCCCCAGCGTAGACGACCATTTCCTGGGCGGCAGCTACAAGGAGCCGCGCCAGATTACGATCGACATCGACCCCAACCGCTTCTACCCCAACCACGACGGCATCGACTTCTACCATCACTACGAGGAGGACATCGCGCTGTTCGCCGAGATGGGCTTTACCATGTTCCGCATGTCCATCTCCTGGAGCCGCATCTTCCCCAACGGTGACGATGCCGAGCCCAACGAGGCCGGCCTCGCCTTCTACGACCGCGTCTTCGACTGCCTGCGCGCGCACAACATCGAGCCGCTCGTCACACTCAGCCACTACGAGATGCCCTATCACCTGGTCGAGAAATACAACGGCTGGGCGAGCCGCGAGCTCATCGGCTTCTTTGAGAAGTACTGCCAGACCGTCTTCGACCGCTACCAGGACAAGGTCAAGTTCTGGCTCACCTTCAACGAGATCAACTGCGGCACCATGGACATAGGTGCCATGATGGAGACCGGTCTGATCCAGGGCTTTGAGGGTCCGGCAAGCGCCATCAAGACCACCGCTCAGCAGCGCTACCAGGCCCTGCACCACCAGTTTGTCGCCAGCGGCCGCGTCGTGCGCTATGCCCACGAGCACTATCCGCAGTTTAAGATGGGCAACATGGACTGCTTCGTCCTCTCCTATGCCGCCACGTGCGATCCGGCCGACGTGTTCGCCACGCAGCAGGAGATGAATACCATGAACTGGTACTGCTCCGACGTGCAGGTGCGCGGCAAGTATCCGTTCTATGCCAAGCGCTTCTGGGCCGAGAACGATGTCGAGCTTGTGATGGAGGACGGTGACCTGCAGGATATCGCCGACGGCAAGGTCGATTTCTACACCTTTAGCTACTACATGTCCGGCACCGTGGGCACCCACAAGGATCACGAGATGACCGAGGGCAACATGACCTTTGGCGGCAAGAATCCCTATCTGGAGTCCACCGACTGGGGCTGGCAGATCGATCCGCTGGGTCTGCGCATCGCCCTCAACGAGATTTACGCCCGCTACGAGATTCCGCTGATGGTGGTCGAGAATGGCATGGGCGCCTACGATGAGGTCGAGGAGGACGGCTCCATCCACGACCCGTATCGTATCGCCTACTTGCAGAGCCACGTCAAGGCCATGGGCGAGGCCATTGCCGACGGCGTCGACCTGATCGCCTACACCTGGTGGGGCCCCATCGACCTGGTTTCCGCCGGCACCGGCGAGATGCGCAAGCGCTACGGCTTTATCCACGTCGATAAGTACGACGACGGCACCGGTACCTACGAGCGACGCCGCAAGGACAGCTTCTACGCCTACCAGAAGATCATCAAGTCCAACGGTGCCGAGGGCCTGGATTAATCGACAATATGAGTGCCACCGGGGAAAAGCGTTGGGATGGGCTCGCGATTCGAGTCCCCACCTTAGCATTTGAACCATTTGGCACTATAATCACCATAGGCATGCGCATAACGTTGCGCTGAATCAAGAGGAGAAAACGTATGGGTCTGTTTGACATGTTCAAGAAGAAGGCTGAGCCCGCGGCTGCCGCTGCTCCGGCCTCCATCTCTGCTTCTGCCGGCGCCGACGTGCTGTGCTCGCCCGTCAAGGGCAAGGTCATCAAGATGGCCGACGTGCCCGATCCCGTCTTTGGTGGCGAGGTTCTGGGCAAGGGCTGCGCCGTGTGGCCCGAGGACGATCTGGTCTACGCTCCCTGCGACGGCAAGGTGACCGTCACCATGGGTCACGCCGTGGGCCTGCAGTCCGATAGCGGCATCGAGGTTCTGGTGCACGTTGGCGTCGATACCGTCAACATGAACGGCGACGGCTTCGAGGGCTTCGTCAAGGCCGACGATGTCGTTAAGGCTGGCCAGCCCATGCTCAAGATCGACCGCGCCAAGATCGCTGCTGCCGGTTACAAGGACTGTGTCGTCGTGGCCGTGTCCAACACCGCCGAGTTTGCCGACGTTGAGCTCGCCGTCGAGGCCGACTCCGCTGTCGCCGCCGGCGACGCCATCGTCAAGGTCGTCCGCAAGTAAACTGCGGCAACATAAGGATGTTTTGGGGTGGTCGAATTGTCCGACCACCCTTTTTTATTACAATGCGGCGGAACGTTTTATTGCGCGTTGGGCGGACCGGTAAACCGTTCGGACGTTAAATCGAGCCGACTGCGCCTTTGCTTTGCCGGGGGTGTTCGTTATCGGCTAGTATGGCCTTATTGTTACGACGCGCACCGCGTCGGGAAGCGCGGTGCCGCTTGTTGGGAGGAATGTCATGAAAAAGAAGCTGCTGCTTGCGCCCCTCATGGCCGTCTTGGTTGCATGCGTGGTCGTGCTTTCCGGCTGTGGAGGTCCTTCGGTTGAGGAGCTCATCACCGAGGATCTTACGACGCAGTTTGACGAGGTCAAGAACGGTGGCGACGACTTCCTCTCTGGTCTGGAGGAGGCTTCGGGCGACGAGTTCGAGCAGCTGGGTATCGATCCCAAGGAGTATGCCAAGACCTATCTCGAGGGCTTTGACTACAAGATCGGCGACGTGACGGTCGACGAGGACAAGGGTGTCGCGACCGCCGAGGTCTCTATCACATGCAAGTCTATGAACAAGATCGTCGAGGACTTCTCCACCCAGTATCAGGAGAAGGTCGCTGCGCTTGACACGGTTCCTTCCGATGACGAGCTGTACAAGATGGCCGGTCAGGTTATGGTCGATGTGACCAAGGCCACCGAGCCCAGGAAGACCACGGTTATCTTCAAGTACACCTGCAACGACGATGGCGAGTGGTCTGCCGACGACTCCGTCAACTCCGAGATGATGGATGCAATGCTGAGCTAGGGGGTTGCGGCGTTTTACCAAACGCCGCAACTGCTCGACGCTGCGCGGTCACCAGAGCGACAACTTGTCATTCAAAGAGGACGGCATGAC
>NZ_QRHM01000038.1:0-7770 GCF_003470325.1 Collinsella sp. AM24-1
ATGAATGTGGGAGGTGTTCGGATAAAGTCGATAATCAAGGGTATTGCAAGCACGCTCGGCCCAAACGCATCGCAAATGACTCCCGCTCGCAAACGAGGGTACAATGACGCTCGTGTCACATCGCGGGGCCCCGGCCCCAGCATATACAAAGGAGTCATACATGGGTTGCGAACACGCACAGGCCGCCGGCGGACAAACGTCGCCGTCGCAATTTGAGGAGAACACGCTGTCCGAGGTCAAGCGCGTCATCGCCGTGCTTTCCGGCAAGGGCGGTGTCGGCAAGTCATTTGTCACCGGTGCCATCGCCACCGAGCTTGCCCGTCACGGCCACAAGGTCGGCGTCCTCGATGCCGACATCACCGGTCCCTCTATCCCCAAGATGTTCGGTATGAGTGGACGCCACGTCCATGCCCTTGGCAACCTTATGCTGCCCGAAATCTCCGAGCACGGCGTCAAGGTCATGAGCTCCAACCTGCTGCTCCAAAACGAGACCGACCCCGTCCTTTGGCGCGGTCCGGTCATCGCAGGCGCCATTAGGCAGTTCTGGAGCGAGACCTCGTGGGGCCCCATCGACTACCTGCTGGTCGACATGCCTCCGGGAACAGGCGACGTCGCGCTCACCGTCTTCCAGTCGCTGCCCGTCGACGGCATCGTCATCGTCACGAGCCCGCAGGATCTGGTCTCGATGATCGTCGCCAAGGCGGTCAACATGGCCGAGAAGATGAACGTCCCCATTCTGGGCATTGTCGAGAACATGAGCTATATTGAGTGCCCCGACTGCGGCAAGAAGATCGAGGTCTTTGGCAAGAGCAAGCTCCCCGAGGTCGCAGAGCGCTATAACCTCGACATCTTGGGGCAGCTTCCCATTAATCCGGCACTCGCCGAGGCCTGCGATAAGGGCGAGGTCGAGACCGCGCTGCCCGATGGCATGTTGCCCAAGGCAGTCTCTGCCGTCGAGGCTATTACCCCGCACGAGACCGACGAGGCCTAAGTGAACGCGAGCGCCTTCTATGACGTCCTGGTAATCGGCGGCGGGGCTTCAGGCCTCGCCGCCGCCATTACGGCCGCACGCGTTGGCAAAAGCGTCTGCATCGTTGAGCGCGATGTCGCCTGCGGCCTTAAGCTCCTTGCGACCGGTAACGGCCGCTGCAACCTCTCCAACGAATCGATCGATCCTCAGCGGTATAACCACCCAGCATTCGTCACATCCGTCATGGGCCCCCAGCCCGAACAAGAGCTTATGGGTTTCTTCTCCTCGCTGGGTATCATGACAACCTCCGAGGAAGGCCGGCTGTACCCGCGCTCCCTTCGCGCCGAATCGGTGCGCGACGCGCTTCTCAACGTTTGCGACCGCCTAGGTATCACCTTAATCTGCGGAGCCTACGTTGCCTCGGCGCACAAAGCTTCCGAAGGCTGGGCACTCCAAATAGACCGTCCAGCGCGGGCGCTCAAGGCAAAAAAGCACGACGACCGAAAATCGGAGCTCCGCTCGCTTCGGAAAGCGCTCGCTGATGTCCCTCGCAAGAACGTGGCCCTGCAGGCACATGCCGTAATTATCGCCACGGGCGGCAACCCCACCGGTATCGCCGATACGTTTCGCCTCCCCCTCACTTCGCTGCGCCCCATCCTCTGCCCCGTATCGGCAACGGTCTTTGACGATCGGGCGGCGCTCAAGACGTTGGATGGCCTGCGCGTCCGCGCCCGCTTGACGCTCGCCCGCAATCATAATGAGCTCTGGCACGAAGACGGTGAAGTGCTGTTTCGAACCTTCGGTATCTCGGGCGTCGCTGTCTTCAACCTCTCTCGTCGTATCCAGCACGGCGATACGATCCTGCTCGACGTTTTCCCCGACCTCTCCAAAGACGAGTTGCTCGATACGCTCAACCGGCGCGTTGAGCTGCTCGGCGGCTTTTCGCCCCGCGATCCCCGTTGGCTCGACGGCATGCTCGCCCCGCAACTCTCCCGCGTCGTCTGCACAGCGTTCGAGCAGTGCCATCCAGGCTCCAACGATGTCATCCACCTGGTCTCGATCCTCAAGCACTTTAAGTTGCTCGTCAAGGGAACAGCCGAGGAGCGCTCAGCGCAGGTCACGCGTGGTGGCGTATCTGTCGAGAGCATCTCAACACCCAGCCTACGCGCGCGCAGCGTTGTCGACGCCCCGCTTTACGTCTGCGGTGAAGCGCTCGACATCGACGCCGATTGCGGAGGCTTTAACCTTGCGTGGGCCTGGATCTCGGGCATTCGCGCTGCAAGCAGCCTGTAGCCGCGCAGTCTATAATCAAAAACGCATTCGGGCCGTCTGGGATACCGGACGGCCTCTTTCTTGCCTCTAAGGAGACCTCGATGATCGAAATCACCCAAGTCAACGCGTCGCTCGATGAAGCCGACGATGAAAATGCCTGTCTCATTGTTGGCAAGCGAGTCGCCAAGCGCGTCCTACGTTGCAAGGACTCCGAGATCAAGTCCATCGAGCTCCACCGCAAGTCAATCGACGCTCGCAAAAAACGAGACGTCCATTTTATCCTGAGCTTTCGTGTTGAGCTGACTAGTCCCCACCTCGAGCGAGAAGCGGTCGACAGCGTTGCCGAGCGTGACCGCTCGCGCGTACGCGCGATAGAAGACGATGAGCCTTCATTCCCCTCCCCCGCCTCCGACGCACCTCAAGAACGCCCTGTCGTTGTCGGCGCCGGATGCGCCGGCCTTTTCGCTGCGCTTACGCTCGCCGAAGCAGGTCTTAAGCCCTTGCTCATCGAGCGCGGCGACCCGGCATTTCGCCGCTCGCAGGCGATCGACCTCTTTCTAAAGGAGCGCATCCTCGACCCCGAGAGCAATATCCAGTTTGGCCTGGGCGGCGCGGGGACCTTCTCGGACGGCAAGCTCAATACGGGAACAAAAAATCCCGCCCATCGCCTTATCCTCGAAACCTTCGTCGAGGCGGGTGCGCCCCGCGATATTCTGTGGGATGCCAAGCCGCACATTGGCTCCGACATCCTTCCCAAGGTTGTCACCGCTATATCCCAGCGCACCGAGCAGCTCGGAGGTGTCGTCCGTTATCGAACGAAGCTCGTCGACATTCGCACCGACGCGTCTGGCGCCATCACCGGTATCGATGTCCAATCGTCCCAAGACGCCGCTTACGAGCCAATCGAAACAAAGCACCTCATCCTCGCCTGTGGGCATTCTGCTCGCGATATTTTTGAGCTCCTTAAGGACCACAACGTGGCCCTCGCACAAAAGACCTTTGCCATGGGCGTTCGCATCGAGCATCCGCAGCGCGACATCGACCGAGCCCAATATGGAGCCTTGGCGGGACATCCTGCCCTCGGAGCAGCCCCCTACAAGCTCGTCGCCCATCTTCCCAACGGCCGCAGCGTGTTCTCGTTTTGCATGTGCCCCGGCGGGCAGGTTGTCGCCGCCTCTTCCGAGCAGGGCCACCTGTGCGTCAACGGCGCCAGCCTCAATGCCCGCGACGGACGCAACGCAAACGCCGCCCTGCTCGTTAACGTCACGCCTGAGGACCTTCCCAACGATGACCCGCTCGCCGGCATCGAGCTCCAGCGCGCCTGCGAGGCGGCCGCCTATCGCCTGGGCGGTTCCAACTGGAACGCACCGGCACAACTCGTCGGAGATTTCCTCGCAGGACGCGCCAGCAAGGCGCCCGGAAAGGTAAAGCCCACCTATCCGCTCGGTGTGACCTGGACGACAATTGACGAAGCCCTGCCGCAGCATATCGTCGAGTCGCTCCGCCTGGGACTTCCCCTACTCGGAAAAAAGCTACGAGGCTACGACCGTCCCGATGCCGTTCTTACCGGCGTGGAGACTCGTTCGAGCTCACCGGTCACTGTCACCCGAGACCGAACGTGCCATGCCGTGTCGACCCCGGGCCTCTACCCTTGTGGTGAGGGAGCTGGATATGCCGGCGGCATCATGAGCGCGGCCACCGACGGCATCCGTTGTGCCGAAGCCCTGATCGCGGACCTCTAACGCACGAATTCCAGCGCGCAAAAGACACAGGCCCCGAGCTCCACAGGGAACTCGGGGCCTGTTCGCTATTTCTTAAACCGTGCACCCTGGCGTTTTCTGCCCGATGCGAACGTGGAACCCTTGCGGGCCTGCGAGCGTAAGCGCTCGATCGTCTCGTCCTCAGACGCACCCTCGAGCATCGCCCGAATCTGAACGACGGCATCGCGCAGGCGCGCCGCCTCCTCAAAGTCCATAGCGGCAGAAGCGTTACGCATATCCTCTTCCATGGTTTCGACGATCCGCACAAGCTCGTCATGCGGCAGTTCTTCCAACTGCTCCGCAAGTGTCTGCTCGGGCGCCACCGTTTCCGGCACACCGCCCTCGCCCGACTCATCGGGCGTATAGAATGCGCCATGGCCAAGAGAGTC
This sequence comes from Collinsella sp. AM24-1, assembly GCF_003470325.1. Classification (NCBI taxonomy): domain Bacteria; kingdom Bacillati; phylum Actinomycetota; class Coriobacteriia; order Coriobacteriales; family Coriobacteriaceae; genus Collinsella; species Collinsella sp. AM24-1. The sequence goes on from NZ_QRHM01000038.1 coordinate 4,392, forward strand.
GCCCTTCGAGCGTCCCTTGGAGCCCACAGTTTTTTCGGCCTCGGCAATAAAACTTGAGATGTCGTTGATGGCCTTGCGCACTGTCTTGGGCACAATGCCATGTTCTTCGTTATATGCCATCTGAATCTCGCGACGGCGCTGCGTCTCCTCGATGGCCTCTTTCATCGAATCGGTCACAACGTCCGCATACATGATGACTTCGCCATCGGCGTTACGGGCCGCGCGGCCAATCGTCTGAATCAGCGAACGGCGGTTGCGCAAGAAGCCTTCCTTATCGGCATCGAGAATTGCCACCAGTGAGACCTCGGGGAGATCCAAGCCCTCGCGAAGCAGGTTGATGCCAACGAGAACATCGATCTTGCCCTCGCGCAGCGTTCGCAGGATCTCGACACGGTCCATTGTCGCCGTATCAGAGTGCATGTAATTGACCTTAATGCCTGCGTCGAGCAGATGGTCGGTCAGGTCCTCGGCCATGCGCTTGGTCAACGTGGTCACCAGCACGCGCTCCTTGCGGGCAACGCGCTCGCGAATCTCGTCCTCAAGATCGTCAATCTGGCCGCGAACTGGACGCACGTCAATCTTGGGGTCGAGCAGGCCAGTCGGACGAATAATCTGCTCCACATCGTTTTGGCTCACCCGCAGCTCGTAGTCGCCCGGCGTGGCCGAAACATAGATAAACTGGGGTATCCTTGCCTCAAACTCATCGAAACGAAGCGGGCGGTTATCGAGCGCCGAGGGCAGGCGAAAACCGTGTTCCACCAGCGTCACCTTACGCGAGCGGTCACCTTCGTGCATGCCGCGAATCTGCGGCACCGTCACATGGCTCTCATCGATGATGCAGAGCATATCCTTGGGAAAGTAATCGATTAGGGTAAACGGCGGCTCACCCGGCTTGCGACCGTCCAGATGACGCGAGTAGTTCTCGATGCCGTTGCAAAAGCCCATCGTCTCGAGCATCTCAAGATCATAATCGGTGCGCTGCTGCAGACGCTGCGCCTCGAGCAACTTGTCGGTCGCCTTGAGCTCCGCCACGCGCTTCTCGCACTCTTCGCTGATCGATTTCAGAGCCGCCTTGACCTTCGGCTTCTCGGTCACGTAGTGCGATGCCGGCCATACAGGGATGGCCTCGTACTCACGAAGCATCTCACCGGTGACCTCATCGATCTCGGCAATCAGCTCGACCTCGTCGCCAAAGAACTCAAACCGCAACGGATGCTCGGCATAAGGCGGATACACGTCGACAACATCGCCGCGCACGCGGAACGTGCCGCGTGCCAGGTCATAGTCATTGCGATCATATTGAATGTCGATAAGTGCATGGATAAAGTCATCGCGCTCGAGCGGCACCTTCTTGTCGACGTTTGGAGCCAGACCTGCATAGTCCTCAGGAGAGCCAATGCCATAGATACACGAGACCGATGCGACAACGATCACATCGCGTCGAGAGAGCAGCGATGCGGTCGCCTGATGTCGCAGCATCTCAACCTCTTCGTTAATCGAGGAGTCTTTCTCGATATATGTATCGCTTTGCGGCACATACGCCTCGGGCTGATAGTAGTCGTAGTACGAGACGAAGTAGACCACAGCGTTGTTGGGAAAGAACTCTTTGAGCTCGCTCGCAAGCTGAGCGGCGAGCGTTTTATTCGGAGCCATGACCAGCGTCGGCTTTCCCAGGGCCTCAATAGTCTTTGCCATCGTGAAGGTCTTGCCCGAACCAGTCACGCCCAGCAAAACCTGATAGCGGTCTCCGTCCCTCACACCCTGCACAAGCGACTCAATGGCTTTAGGCTGAGAGCCTGCAGGGTCATAGGGAGACACGACCTTAAACGGCACGTCAGAGCCTTCAACGCCAAAGCGCTTAAGTTCACCACCAACGCGTTCTACTTCAAATTCCGCCATGGATACTCCTAACTCATATATCTGCAGTATACGCAGGCGGCAGGCATAGTCCTATACGAACCGATCGGGATAGAGGGTTTTGTAGCGAACCCAGGCATTATTGACACGAATCAGATACGCCTGCGTCTCGGGAAAGGTGATTGCATTATGAAGCGACGTACTCTGCTGCGCCCATCCGTCGACATTGCCCATGCCGGCGTTATAGGCGGCAATGGCACTGTCAGTCGACCCGTTAAAATACGCTAGAAGATACGAAAGATACGCACAGCCAAACTCGATATTCGTAGCCGGATCGTTAAGGTTGTCGGCCGAATACTCGCCACCGTCGACAAGGCCCTTGGCGATCATATCCTGGGCAGTCTCGGGCATCAGCTGCATCAATCCCTGAGCACCCTGATTCGACTCGGCCTCGGGATCCCAATTCGATTCAGACTTAATGACAGCGCACACCAGATACGGATCCAGATTATGCGAAATACTGGATTGCTTTACATACGCCTCGTAGTCAATCGGATACAGCGGCTTAAAGAAAGCGGCAGGAGCATATGAGTAAACGAATGAGATAAGGCCGAAGGCAAAAACGGCAGCCAGCGGTATAAGGCGATACCACGTAAGGAAACGTGTCTTAGGCATCGGCCTCCTCCTTATCCGCTACATCCCCGAACCCATGGCGCGAAAGCCATGCGTCCAGTTGTTCAAAGAGCGAGTTATCGTCTGCCGCATTGTCAATCACAGTTGTAGCGAGATTGCACAGCGCAGACTCTTCGGGCTGGCAAGCAGAACGGGCATCAAAATCAGATGGCTCCATGCCACGTTGAATAGCGCGCTCGCGACGAACTGACAAAGGGGCGCTGATGACCAAAATTTCATCAGCCAAGCCAAATGCATCCTCAAAACCAGTCGGAGCAGAAACCTCGACCACCGCAAAAGGATAACGGGGAGATGAAACCGTACAACAAACCGGATCGAGAATCCTAAGCGAAAGCTGTTCAATCAGAATGGGATGCACGATGTCATTGAGCCGTGCGACCGAATCAGGAGAAGCGAAAGCTCGAGAAGCGAGGATGCCGCGGCGAATGCCGCCTTCCTCATCCAAAATGTCCCAACCGAATTCATCCGCGAGTGTATTGACGATATCAGAGCCCGGCACATACAGCGATTTTGCAAGCTCATCCAGATCGATAAGCATAGCGCCACGAGATTCGAAATAGCGGCAGGCAGTTGACTTACCCGAAGCAATATTGCCCAAGACAAATACGGTAAACATCAAGCCCTCCCTAACGCCAATGCGAGTAATTATCGCTCAAATACACTAGATGGACTCAAAATACAGCCAAACAGTAAGAGCACATACGGGGGAGCTAGGTCCCAAAGTACAACGTATATACAACGCAAAAAGGGGGAGGCCGCGAGGCCTCCCCCTTCTTCAAGTCAAGCGTACGGCTCGGTGCCGTCCACCGGTCAGCGGCGCCCTGGCCTC